>JBBRSG010000034.1:0-49066 GCA_038245615.1 Chloroflexia bacterium
GTCAAACATATTATTGAGCGCCATTGCTTGCTTCCTCCTTTAAAATACATTTTAACAGGGATGTACAGGATTGACAGGATAGATTATAGAATCCTGAACAGCTTGTTTATCCCCGATCTCTTCTGAGCTTCAATTTTCGACCTTCGACTTTCGATTTTCGACTTCCAAAAATTATTTGCCGTCAATCCGATTTTTCTTGCGATAGACCATCCCCTGAAAAACCGCTATTAACTCGCCATCCTCGGCGGTAATCCGAATATCGTACACTCCCAGGGTGTTATTGAGCGAGGTTTCGGTGGCGATTGCGGTCAGAGTACCACTTGAAGCCGCTTTGAGAAAAGAGATAGTCGCATTTATAGCTACCGCCTGTATCCCATGCGAATTGGAAGCTGCCGACAGCACTGCATCCGCCAGGGTGAACAAAGCCGCCCCGTGTACCGTCTTGTGAGTGTTCAGGTGATATTCCTGAAGCGTCATTCGGGCGGTAGCAGTGCCATTGGCGGCCTCTAGCAATTCGACATTCACATGCCGGGCAAAATTATCGTCCTTCAAAAATTGTTCGAGTGCGTCCATAGCGGCCTTTCTGGGGGACGGCTAAATAGTTTTGAGTTTTGAGTTTTGAGTTTTGAGTTAAAATGCCAACCATTAGCCAAATTTTTCAGCACTCAGCACTGTATTTTTCGACCACTGACCACTTTTAATCGTAAATCGTAAATCCCTTCAGTCCTCAGTTCTGCTAATGCACCCGAAGAATTCAAAACTCAAAACTCAAAACTCAAAATTATTCTCTAATCCACCAAGACCATCCCAACCCCGGCTTGCACTTCGCCGACTAGCCAGAGCGGTTCGTTGGCCTGCGAGAAAGCGGCTTCAAGCTCGGCGGCTTTTTCGGGCGGAATGGCAAAGAACAGTCCGCCACTGGTTTCCGGGTCGAAGGCCAGGTCTTGCAGGTCAGCTTCGAGCTGGTTTAAAAAGCGGACTTTTGGCGCGGCTTCGTCTTCCAGAAATATCCGGTTTCGCCCCGCCCCGCCCGGCAAGCAGCCTTCCTGGGCATAGCGTCGCGCTCCCGGCAAAATCGGCAATTGCTGGCTATGTAGCAACAAATCAACCCCGTTGCTGTGGTCAGCCATCTCGGAGCTATGCCCCAAAATCCCGAAGCCCGTTATATCGGTACAGGCGTGAACATTTTTTGGGCCGATACCGCGCAAGAGTTGGGCAGCCTTGCGGTTCAGCTTTGTCATGCTATCGGTGGCGGCTTTGAGGTCGTCCAGGTCAACTACATCCCGCTTGTGGGCGGTAGTAATCACCCCAGTCCCCAAAGGCTTGGTAAGATAAAGCTGGTCGCCCGGTTGCGCCCCGCCTTTGGTGAAAACCTGTTCAGGGTGGACTTGCCCGGTGACGCAGATACCATACTTTGGCTCCTTGTCTATCACGGTATGCCCTCCGGCCACGACTGCCCCGACTTCCGCCATTTTGTCCGCCCCACCCTGCAAAATCAGGCTCAGAATTTCGTGCGGCAAATTCTCCGGGAAGGCTACGATATTAATCCCCATCAGAACTTCCCCGCCCATCGCATAGACATCGCTCATCGAATTGGCGGCAGCAATCGCCCCGTACAAATACGGGTCATCCACTACCGGAGGAAAGAAATCTACCGTCTGGACAATCGCCATATCTGCGGACATGCGATATACCGCCGCATCGTCGCTAATTTTCAGGCCGACGATGAGGTTAGGATTATCATATTTTTTTAGTGGTAGCAGAACCTGCTCCAGGTCTTTAGGACCCATCTTGGCCGCTCAACCAGCGCAGGCTGCCAGCGAGGTCAATTTTACGTTGGTATAAGTATCCATCTTAAATTAAATGCTCCTGCCTAGCTTTAGAAAACCGAATTATTATAAAACGTCGGTAACTGTTCAGCCAGCCTTAGCCTTGTCATTCTGAGCGAAGCGAAGGATAAAGATTCTTCGCTTCGCTCAGAATGACAGGGGGTGAATATTTACAAACGTCGCAAATTTAAATAAACGACCAGGGTTTTGAATTATCCGCAATCCCCCCGCGCCGTGCAGTGATTTTACCACAAATTACCAGACCGGGTAGTTCTCGAAGTGCAGATTATTGACCTGTAGCCAGTGATAGGCGATATTTCCGCCGGGCGGAGTCCGAGGGCGAGTTAAACCGACACTCAAAATAGCCGGGCCACCCAATTCGCACCAGCCCCGAACCTGCTCGACTACCGCTTTTTTCAGGGTCACATGGTCTTCCTCATAAAAGCGGAGGTCGGTGATAGACAGGTCGAGATTAAAAGGGCCGTCGTTCAACCCCAGACGCAAGCGGTCATGCCCATCTATCTGAGTAACAAAAATATCGGGCGGGGATGGCAAGCTCAGACAACCCAGCGAAGCTCGCCCATTGCCCACCTCGACAATCGCGCTATGGCCTTTGGGCTTCAAGTCCGGCCCGAAAATGTCGCTCAGGTTAGTCTGGGATACTTCCTGAAGCATCTTCCAGAATTCGGCGGGGGTGAATTGGCCCTTGCGCCGGATTTTGCGCGGCTCAAAGCGTACATCTTCCATTTCGGGCGGTTGACCTACCGCCTGCACCCAGCCCAAATCCAGAGAGTGCGCCAACCCAAAATAACCGCCCTGGTCAGCCAGAAACGCGGTGGTCAGGTGATTGAAAAGCACTGGACGGATATGCCGTTTGGTTTCTAGGTCTATTCCGGCTACGCAAATAAAGCCAGCCCGCATGCGGGTCAGATGATTGATTATTAGCTTCATAAATCTATCAGACCTTTATTTTAGAACCAGAATTTCGTGTGGAACTCGCCTTAACCCCGGAAAAGTTTATAGGTGAATAACGCTAATGTTGCCCCAATGTTGCTGCAAATATTCGGCTACCAGACGGCGGTGACAGTGTTCGGCGGTGGCCTCGCTGCACAGCAAAGCGGTGGGTAGCTCAAATAGGCTGCGGTCAAGATGAGTTTCTACCTGGCGCTCGGTCATGAGTTCCAGAAAAGCCTGCTCGTAAGCTTGCCAGCTTCCGCCCATTTTCTTGTAGGTGTCGAGAATATCGTGGGTTGGGGTCAAGGCCAGTTCGTGGCGATAAGTCGCTTCACAAATCTCCTGCAAGAAATAAGCCAAATCATCGCGCTTGGTAAAACCTGCCAACTGGGAAGAATTGTTGAGCCGAATATCTAGTAGCTGTCTGATTTTAGCCTGCTTTAGCTTTCCGAAGAATTCGGCGGCGGTTTTTTTGGTAAAACCGATAGTATAGATTTCCAAGCTTTCAGCTCCTCGTCATTGGGGAAAAGGGACAATTGTTCCGGCTCATCCTCGGCTTTGGTTTGCCGAAGTTCAACTTCGCTCTGCAGCGTGCCATCACCCCGGACATGCTGGACGACGATGCCATGCTCAAGCAGCACCCGGCTAATCAACATGTGGCGGTGACAGCGAGTGGGGTCTTCCTCGCTGCACATCATCGCCACCCGGTATTTTTCGAGGCCGTTTTCCAGCCGGGCCAAACCATCCTGAAAGAGCCCTGACGCGGCTACTTTGTTGTAAAACACCCGCCCTTCGGCATCATAAAAATCGCGCTCATCGGGTCGCCCGCCCAATTCCTGACCCATGAACACGTATTTTAAACCTTGAGCTTTGACCGAGGTCTTTAGTTCCTGGCTGTTAAAGTGAGGGCTATACCGAGAGTAAGGCTTCGAGCGCACGTCCACCAACACTTGAATATGGTGGAGTTCGAGCAACCCCAAGAAAGTTTCCAACGAGTGATTGGAATGCCCGATAGAATAGAGATTATGTTGCTTTAAGCCTAATTGCCGAGATATATCGTCCATAAGTTGCTCGGTCTTATAAAAGTAGTCAGTGGTCAGTGGTCAGTGGTCAGAGAAATTCAGTGCTGAGTGCTGAGAAATCCGGTTAGTAGTGAGCATTTTAATTCAAACCTCAAACTCAAAACTACTCTACTGACCACTGACCACTGCTCCTAAAACTTCGCCCCTTTGCGAAAAGCGTCAAAGGCGTTGTAGATGCTGAGTATTGTCAGGATAACCGCAGCAATCAGAGCCACGAACACCCCAAAGCTAACCCCGCGACCATCGCCGGGCGAGGTATCCTGGGCCAGCACCAGAACAATCGTGATAATACCGATAAGGGCCTGCCCCACCGCCAGCGAAATCGAGTCGCGGCTGAGGCCCACGAAACCCATCGCAATCGAAAGCAAGGCTGCTCCGAAAATCAGCCAGCCGTTGCCGCTATCAGTCCCAATTCCCAACTGGTCAGGATTGGTGGCCCAGGGCAAAAAGGCGCTGATAGCCAGCACCACCCCAATTGCCAACGCCACCCATTCCAAAGGCGGCGCTTTGGCGGGGTCGGGCGCAAAGGCTCTAAAGAAATTTCCGACCCCGGATGCTTTGGGCGGAGTAGCGACAGCGCCACCCGGCGGAGGCATGGAAGGTTGGCCCGGTGGCGGTTGAGGTACTTGCGGATTACTCATTTCGGTTTTCTCCTTAATGTAAATCTAAAATCGAATATCTAAAATCCTCTGACCCCTCAGCCCTATATTTATCTGCATCTTAGATATTCGATTTTAGATTTTAGACTCACATACCGCGAATTTCTGATAGTCCGGCGTAGGCCCAGCCGCCCATACCACTCGCCAGATTGTAGATTTGGGAATATCCGGCGATGGCGGCAACTTCAGCGGCAGCGGCACTTCGTTGCCCGACGGCGCACACGAACAGCAATGGCTCTTCTTTAGAAAGTGATAACTCGCTCAAAGCATGGGCGAAACTGTACAGCCCTTCGATGGGCACCAATACCGCCCCCTCGATATGACCATTGGCATATTCGTAGGGTTGGCGCACATCAATCACCCGCACTTCACCCTGTTCAATCAGCGCGGCGGCTTCTTCGGCCTCAATTTCGATAAATGGAACTGGAACTTCATTCATAAATAATCGCTGGTTTCTATCTGGTTTCTATCTGGTTTCCTTTATGAGGTCTACTGCGCTTTCATCTTAACATCAGCCGATGATGATTACAAGAGGCTATCAACCTCAAGCTGATTTATAGACCCGCAGGGCTTTCTCGCGGGCGGCCTGGTGGTCTACAATTGGGGCGGGATAATCCTTACCGATAATCACCCCCAGATGCTCTTGCAAACTGCGTGGCATAATCTGGGGGGCGTGAATAAATTTGTCGGGGACTTTGGCAAGCTCTGGTATCCACTGGCGAATATAAGCTCCGGTTGGGTCAAACCGTTGACTCTGCGAGGTCGGATTAAAGATGCGAAAATAGGGCTGGGCATCCGTCCCGGTAGAGGCCGACCACTGCCAGCCACCATTATTTGCGGCGGGATCGTAGTCCACCAGTTTATCCCGAAAATAACGCTCGCCCTGTCGCCAGTTCAAGAGTAGGTCTTTAGTAAAAAAGCTGGCGGTAATCATCCGCAACCGATTGTGCATCCAGTTTATCGTATTGAGCTGGCGCATTCCGGCATCCACAATCGGAAAACCAGTCCGCCCTTCGCACCAGGCCGCGAAATTTTCCGGGCTATCGTCCCACTCCAAATCTTTATATTTGGTCTGAAAAGCCTGATGTGCGACATAGGGAAAGTTCCACAGAATTTGATAATAAAAATCGCGCCAGATAAGCTCGCCTATCCAGCTATCGCAGCCATCCTTTTGGGCCACTCGCTCGGCCTGGTCACGGGCATTGACCGCCGCCCGGTAGCACTGACGAGGCGAGACCGCGCCAAACCGTAAAAAAACTGAAAGCTGGCTCGTTCCTGGCTGACCGGGGAAATCGCGGCGGGCGGCATATTCCGTAATCGGCGGTTGCGCTTTTTTAGCATCGCCGTTGCCGCCCAGCGCCCCGGCAAATGCTGCCAGTCGCTTGCGCCCGCCATCTTCGCCCCCCGGCATAAAAAAAGCTTCCTCAAATCCGGCGGGTGGTGACGGTATTTCCAGGCCGGCAACCTCACGCGCCATCGGATGTTCCAGTTTCAGACTGCTCCATTTGGGTTCAAGCCGGACAGGATGGTCTTCCCTTAGCTGGGCCAACCAGCGTTTTTTGTAGGGCGTAAAAACCGTGTAAGGGGTATTGCTGCCCGAAAGCAGTTCCGCTTTCTCGAAAACGACCAAATCTTTATAAGGGTGTACCGCACACCCGATTTGCTTGAGTTCGGTTTCAATCTCCTCATCGCGGCGGCGGGCATAAGAGGTGTAATCGCTATTAAAGTATAAAGCTTCGGCCTTTAATTCTTGGATGACCCGACCCAACTCGGCTAACGGCTCGCCCCGCCGAAGCAGCAATCTCCCGCCCCGTTTTTGCAGATTTTCGGCAAGATTTTTCAGGCTACTGTACAGAAACGCCAACCGCGCCTGATTGACCGCCGGACCTTCGGTCAGATCGGGGTCAAGAATAAACAGGCCGATTACCTGGTCGGCATTTTCGGTGGCTTTGGTCAGAGCAGTATTATCTAATAGTCGTAAATCCC
The DNA here is from genome assembly GCA_038245615.1 of Chloroflexia bacterium. GTDB lineage: Bacteria > Chloroflexota > Chloroflexia > Chloroheliales > Chloroheliaceae > 54-19. Next base: position 6,511 of record JBBRSG010000034.1, read on the forward strand.
GCCGAAACCAATGAATTGCTAGGCTCATGCTGTTCCCTATCGAAATCTAAAATCTAAAGTCGAAGGTCAGGGTTTTAGGTCGCCAACTGGCTCAAACCCCAAAACTTATACATTTCCGGCTTATAACTTTTAACAAAATAATCCGGGTATGTCTGAATCAGGGTGGGTGTTTGAGCGCACCGGGGCTAAAGCGATAGCCCCACTAAAGAATACCCGGATTATTTTGTGAAAGTTCATGAGCAGGATTAGGTTTAATCTGCAAAAATCGTACCAGGCAATTTGAGCAATTGTAAGGTAAGCGACTGAGGTATGGCAAATTGAGCATAGCTTTAGAGATAGGCTTGATTTGAGATTTGAGATTTGAGATTTGAGTTTGCTAAATCTCACAACCTTTTAGGGTTTTTTGCGTAAATATACTTTGCAGGTTAAAATGTAGCGTCAACTCAACTTATGGCTTTTCAGGCCAGTTCGAGAACGAGGTTTTTTATGTCCCTACCACCCAGGACTACTGGCAGAACCACCGGGCGTACAACCGGGCGTTTGGGCGCAGGCAGCTTTGCACCCTTCCAGACCCCTTCTCCGCCGCCGTCACCCAATGGCAATGGAACTGTACCGGCGACCCCTAACCCGCTTGCCCCGGTAGCTCCTACTAGCCTGGCAGGACGCTTGGGCTTGCTGGTGCGGTTAGATACTCTGGCAGGGCAGTTTAGCGCCCTGGCGGGCTTGCTGGCGCTATTGGCCCTGTTAGCCATGCTGGTTTCTTATTGGGTATTGAGCAGTACCGCCGAGAATTTCAAGCAGGTCGTCACCAATTCCGCCCCCAGTCTTATCGCGGCGGAGGAATTGGGCCAGAATTTTAACGCGCTGGATACTGCTGCCGCCGATTACCAGGTGACAACCCGAATTGATGTGACCAGCCCGGACTTTAACGCTAAAGTTTATGACCCGCTTCCCGCCGGGTTGCGGGCCGATGCCAACCAGCGTTTTTTACAGGGTCGTCAGGCGGTCAATGATGCCCTTTTCCGCGCCCGCGCCAATGTCAGTTATCCCGGCGAAAATTAGGCGATTAACGCTATCAGTGTCCGAATGCTGGATTATCTGGCTCGACAGGAAGTGATGCTCTATGAATTGGGTCAGGGACACCGCGAGGCGGCGTTGGCTCAATACAAGGCCGCCCACGATATTTTGGTCGGCAACCTGGGCGGGGTAAAGCTGGATGCCAATGGACGCTCACCCGAAGAAGTTTTGCGGCAGAGTGGCTGGAACGGGCTGGATGTGACCAAACCCTATAACGGGATTGAGGCGAATATCGCCAAACTAGCCAAAATTAACCAGACCGAATTGCAAAAGGCTAGTGCCGACGTTAGTAGTAAATCAACCGTGTTTATTCTGGCTCTGGCTCTGGCTCTGGCCCTGGTTTTGGTGGTGGCCCTGGCCCTGAGTGTGCGCTATATCTACGTGACTCACCGCCTGCTCAATCCGGGTTTTGTGATAGCTCTGATGGTTTCAATCGCGGCGGTGGCGGGGCTGGTCTTTATATTTATCAAGGCCAACGACGATTACAAAACCATTTCAAAGGACAGCTTTACCACTATTGAGGCCGCTTCCCAGGCCCGCCAAGTGTTATTGGCCTTTAATGGCGACGAGTCGCGGATTTTATTAAGCCCGACCAGCACCAGCCTCGACAGCACCAATTCGGTACTAACCCCGGAGGTTCGCAAGGCTTTCGACCCCAAAGCTCTGGAAGAGGGTTTTACCCAAATGCGGACTGAGTTTGAGAAACAGGTTGGCCTAGCCTGGCAAAACGTGAATTATTCGGGAGAAAGAACTTCCCTCTGCGCTATTCTCGATAACCCAAAACCGACCAGAGAAATCCCGGCCTGTGCTGACCGCGAAAAGCCGACTGACCGTACCGGCAAACGGCTGCCCTTTGCCTGGCCTGAATATCTGACTCAGCACGATGCCATAATCAAGAATTTCAAGGATGGGCTGTTGGCTCAGAGCATCAATATCAGCTTTGGCCCATCTAATGACCAGGCTAATCGGGTGCTGGATAGTCTCAAGGTTTTGTCCGATACCAACAAGAAGGCGTTTGATGATACCAGTTGCAACACGGTTGGTCAGGCTCAGTTCCGGGCCGATTGCGGGGGGCAAACCGGCTATCTGAACCTGCTTCAAACCCTCAACTGGGTCGCCTTCCCGCTAATAATTATCACGGCCCTGGCGGGGGCATTGTTCGCCCGTCGCCTGTTCTAGTTTTTAATTTAGGACTTGCACAAGCAAAGCGGGGTAGAACTGGAAAAGTTATATTTGAAAAAATTTTGGCATGTGAAAATTTTAAGTGACTGGAAACGAGGTTTTGAGAGAGAATGCCCGAACTACCCGAAGTGGAAACTACCGTCCGCGACCTGCGCGAATTTTTGCCGGGGCGCACTTTTGATAAATTACTGTGGGCCGATTGGCCCAAAATGCTCCACACCCACGCCCCGGATGAATTGGGAGAAGCGTTGATTGGAGAACAAATCGTGGCCCTGCACCGTCGCGCCAAATATATTGCCATCGAACTGACCAACGACAAACATCTGGTCTTTCACCGCAAGATGACCGGTAATCTGTTCTGGCGCGAAGCCGGGGCAACCCCTGACCGCTTTACCCATCTGGCCCTATCTTTTACCGATGGCAGCGAGTTGCGCTTTGCCGACTCGCGCAAGTTCGGACGGGTCTATTTTTATGCCAATCGGCAAGGTCTGGACGACCTATTCCAAAAGCTTGGCCCAGAACCTTTACTTGATACTTTTACTAAAGAGGATTTTAGCAAGATTATCGGCCACCGCAAGGGAATGCTCAAGCCGCTTTTGTTGAACCAGGCTTTATTAGTGGGCCTGGGAAATATTTATGTTAATGAGGCACTTTTCGTGAGCGGCTTACACCCCAAACGGCAGGCCGCTAGCCTGTCGCATGAGGAGCAGGAGCGACTCTACCACGCTATTCGCTTTGTACTAAACAAGGGGATTGCCAATCGCGGCACAACCCTGAGCGATTATTTGGATGGTAAGGGCGAAAAAGGTACTAACCAGGACGATTTAATGGTACATTTCCGCGAAGGCCAGCCCTGCCGCACCTGCGCCACCCCCATCCTCAAGATAAATGTCGGACAGCGGTCTAGCTATTTCTGTCCGACGTGTCAGGGGACGGGGGAAATTCAGGACTGAGGACTGAGGATTGAGTTTCCTAATCGTAAATCGTAAATCCGTATTCCCCCGACCCCTGTCTCCTGACCCCTACGATGGTTTCAGGTCGAATGATTTGCGGATAGGTTTCGGGCCGTGATAGCCAGGGGCGAGGTCTAACAAGAGGGCGGTTTCATCGCACTCGGTGAATTTGGGGCAGCGGAAACACTCGCTCCAGGTTTTCTGGGGCAGTTCCTCTTTTGTGCCGACCCGAAAGCCAAACTTCTCGAAGAATACCGGAATGGTAGTGAGAGTAAAGAGCCGCAAAATCCCCAGGTCAGCCGCGTCCTCGATGATAACCTTCATCAGTTGTTCGCCCCAGCCCTGACCCTGATATTCGAGGTCTACCGCCAGCGACCGCACCTCGGCTAAATCTTCCCAGAAGATATGCAGCGAACAAGTCCCAATAACCCGCTCGGCATCTACCGCCACCACGAAATCGCGGACATGCTCATAGAGTTCGGACAAAGACCGGGGCAGCAGATTGTTCTTGAGACGGGCCATCTGGTTGACCAGCGTAAAAATTTGCGGTACATCCTTGATGCGGGCTTTGCGGATGATAATCTGGTCGGATTTCTTCCCGGCAACCCCGGTTTTCAATATAATATCGGCTTCAGCTTGTAACACTTTATTCTCCTTTATCTCTTGCAAGATACAATATCAGCTATGGCTATCTATAAACCCAATTAAACTTTTACCGGAATTAAAAAACGGCCCTTGCGGGCCATTTTCGATTAATGATTTTGCTTACTGGCTACAGATGATTTAACACCCTTGCGCGTTTTAGCAGTTCATCTTAATCCATTCAGGCCGCCACTTCCCTTCCCGTCTGCCCAGCTAATACCGAGCTAGGTCGCACGGGGAGTCGTCGTCGGCTTTCGTCCCAATCGGCCTGAGAAATTTTGTCGTCCGAAAGCAGCACCCGTTCCAGGGCCACGATTGCCACCTGCACCATATCGTTATCGGGCTGGCGGGTTGTCAGCTTTTGGAGGGCCAGACCGGGCCGCATCAGGGCGCGAACCAAAGGATTATCAAAGTGGGCGGCGCTCCACTTGATATACTCATATGCCACCGCCGCCACGAATGGCACTAAGGCCACCCGCAAAGGCAGACTAATCCACATCGGCGGATTGCCCAGGGCGGTAAAGACAAAGCTGAACAGCACGATGGCAAAGACGATTACCAACAGCAAAAAGTTTGTCCCGCACCGCGTATGGACGGTGGTAAATTGCTGGACGCTTTCTGGGGTGAGCGGTGCGCCACTTTCGTAGGCGTTCACAGTCTTGTGTTCCGCTCCGTGATACTGAAAGACCCGCCGCATATCCGACATAAAGCCGACGACCCACAGATAACCTATCAGCAAAGTCACCCGAATACCGCCTTCTACAAAGAGATTGCTAACTAGGTGATTGTGAATAAACCAGTCGTTGGCAATCCCGGCGATAAAGGCTGGTAACACAATAAACAGCCCAATCGAAAAACTGAGCGAAAAGAGAACGGTCAACACCATCGCCCAGCGCGGCAGAGCTTCTTCCTCCGGGCCAGGAGTGGGTTCGCCCGGCGCTGGTTCGGTTCGGGTTTCCTCGACGGCATCCATGGTCGCCAGCACAACGGTGGGCAGCAAAAGACCCGCCGCCGCAATATTCGCCGACCATGTGAGCGACTGGATACCCAGCACCAGCATATCCCACAACATTACCAGCCCGCGCAAGAGCGGCCATTTCATTATCTTGCTGGTGTAGATTTTGGATTGCAGCGGCTCGGTCTTGAGAACAATCTGCCCATCGGCCTCGCGCACTGCTACCGCCATCTGACGCTGCCCGCGCATCATCACGCCTTCGATTACGGCCTGCCCACCATAGTTAAATTTCATTCGTCGGTCTGAACCCCTTTCACCTATTGCAAAACTAACAACTCTATTTTAACAAAGATAGACCCCATAAAGCAAATCAATTCAGCAAATCCGCCTTGACCGCTAAGACCGACAGGAGTAAGCTATCGGTTGTTATATTTATTTGGATAAAAAAAGCTTTTGGAAAGGGCGAAACAGCGTGAAAAAGGGTATAGCTTTAGTCGTAGCCGCAATTCTGGGGTTAGTCGGTTTAGTCTGGATATTTCAAGGAATTGGAGTAATCAAAGGCAGCTTTATGACCGGCGATATTAGCTGGACTTTTATCGGGATTGGGGTGGTGCTGGTCGCGGGCGGTCTTTTTTGGTTCACCAACCGCCCGGCTTCGCGCCCCCGCTAATATTTCTTATTACCGCAGTTCTTAAATCTGCCTCAATCATAAGGGTACTTTGAGCAATTGGCACATTATCTTTAGCCTTTGCAAGTTCTTCGGCTAAATAAAAATATTCAATCCAATCAAACTTCATACGAACCCTATATCAATTGAAAGTTTACCTTTGGCCCTATCTATATTATCTAGCCACCAATCTTCGTCAATTTTATCCAACAACATTAAAGCCTCTTTTGCCTTTAGCTCGGTAACGATGAACAGCACCAAGTGTGAGTCATTTACTAAACCAAAATCTTTGAAAACTTCTAAAACCAGTTCTTGAGTTGGAAACCATCTTTTAACAAAAACTACGGCATCTAACAACAAATCAAAAAGATATAGATGCTCACTTAAAAAACTTATAACTTCGGGTTTATCTTTATTATCTCTAAAAGAATAAGCGTCTAACACCTTTTGGAGTTTTATCTGATAATCCTCAGTTATTGTTTGCACGTCTATTGCCTTCTTATTACGTATATACCTAACAAAGTCTTTTGAGTCTCAAGTATACCAAAGGTAATTTGCCAAAGTAAAACTTTATCGGATTTTTACTTTAGTAACTACCGACAGGCCAGCCGTAGAAATAATCGGTATCATTGGCCTGGGAGGAAGGCAAAGCTAGAATTTCGCGCTTGGTTTTAGCCGCCATCTGACGCAATTCGAGTTCCAGTTCGCTGCGATTGGGTTTGCGGTTCTTGGCATGGTCGTCTTCAAAGAAACGCTCGGTTATCCGGCGGGTTTCTTCTTGGTCATTGAGGGAACGGGCCAGGGCCGCTACCCACAGACTATACTGGTCGGCTTCGGCCTCGCGCAACCAGTGACGCAGCGCAAAAGTATGCTCGATGGTTGCCAGGGCCGCAATTGCCGAAAGCGCCTGCTTTTTCAGCGCTTCAATATGCTTACCATTATCGTCCGGCCCGCTGAGGAGTTCCAACAAGTGTGGGACGGCTTCAGCCTCGCCAAAACGCCCCGCCATTAAAATCAGGCGACGGCATAATTCCGGGGCAAACCGACCCGGCTGTATCGCCACTTTTTTCAACAAGCTGATAATTGCGTCTGAGCCGCCCCGCCGCACCGCTAGTTCCAGAGCGCGGAGTTGCAAACCGATGTCGCCTAGCGCCTGGCTCTGCAATAAGGGAGTAATGTCGTCTAAAAAAGCGCCGGGCGACAAGACCAGACTTAGTGCGCCCAACAAGCGCCGCTTGAGATTGCGATCTATTTCGCCCTGTTGCAACAAAGCTATCGCGGGCATTACCAAACTATCATCACCTCTTTGCAATAATAGCAAAATGGTTTTGGCCCGGACATCGCCGCTCAGACCGGGCAGCATTTCGCCCAAATTCTGGATTGCACCCGCCGGTTCGCCTACGATAACCGCCGCATCAATCAGCTTTTGCTTCAAATCGGGATTTATGTCAGGCCGGGTCAAAAGCTGGAAGACCAGGGGATAGCTTTCGGCGAAACCCAACTGCACCAGATTCAAGATGACCCTGGCATACCAATCCCCGCTCAAAAACTTCTGGACATCGCGCATGCGAAATAGCTGCGAGAAATAGCTGACAACTGCCGGGTCTTTAATCTGGCTCAAGGCATCCACTACCAACGTTTTATCTTCCGGGGCGACTCCAATATTCAGGATTAGTTGCATCGCCTCGCTCAAGACGGCCCCGGTCAGGTCGGGGTCAGAAGGCAACTGGTTCGACAGACAGCGACAGGCCAGACTGACCGGGAGCGGACGCGACCCGCCTGCCTGTGAAATCAGCTTTAAGACCACCTCGGTATTGCCCAACCCGCTTAACAACACAATTACTTCTCGCCACCAGGCCAACCCTATCGCCTTTGGCAAAAGTTTGTAATACTGGTTTTCGGCAATCGCTTCGGCAGTGAAATACTCCTGCAAACTCAAATGGGCGAAACCGTACAGCCCCTCGCCCTGCTCCCGCAGCAAGCCCTGTTCGCTGACCAACTCGGTTAGCACCGCCTCGCTGCTGATTAGCTTGCTCAAGCCCAATTCTTTCAGAAAAGGATTGACCACCCCTAATAAAGCCTCACGCTGGAAATCGCGCTGGCCCAGGACATGGAAATGCAAGGCAACTTTCCGCAAAAGAGCCTGTTTGTACTCGATTTTTAGCTGGGATGGCTGCCGAGCCTCAGCCTCGGTCAGGAGGGCGGTCACGCACCATTCGTATAACTCGGAGCGGCGCTGGGGTAGCTCCCCTTGCCGCTCGAAGACCAGACAAATCAAGGCCAGTAGCAAAGGAGTCGCCGCCAACGAACGCAAGCCGACATTTTGTAAAAGGGCTGTCGCCAGGGGGCGGATAAGTTCGGGGCGACGGCGCGAAGTCATCCAGCGTCGGATAAAATCCTGAATATCTTCCCACCCAAACTCGACCAGTTCCAGCGCGGTGAAATCCGGCAACATTCCTCGCCATCCGGCCCGGCGACAAGTCACTACCATCGAAGTCGCCGGATATTTGTGGGCCAGTCGCCCCAGTTGTTCGACAATCGAATGATAGATTACGTCTACTTTGGCATCGGGACGCGGCTGAATTTCATCCAGCCCATCGAACAATAACAAAAGCTGGCCTTTGTTCAGCTTCTCTTCCAGAAAAGCCCGCCGTCCGCCCAGCCGAGTTTCGAGTTGCTTGAGGGTATAGTCCAAAAGGCGAAGATTGGACGAGGCCCGCCCAAATTCGGGCAACGAAATCAGAATCGGTAAATCGGGCAGACCTTCGCTCCGGCCCGCCGCCGACTCCAGTACCAGTGAGCGCAACAGGGTGGTTTTGCCCGTTCCGGCATCCCCCAGCACCACCATGCGGCGGTATTGGGTCAGGGCGGTGGCTGGCCCTGGCGGAGTAGTCGGCTTAGGCCCGGCAAAACTTTTTTTAGTATCAAGCGGCTTTAGGTAAATCGAAGCATCTTCGACTTTGAGGGTGGGTTTTAGATTCAGAAATTGAAGTGAGGTAAGACCAGGGTCGGCTAGAAGCTGCTCACAATAGAGGGCCACCGCTTTTTCATCTTCGGAGGTCTGGTTTAGCTGTCCGGTCATCCGCTCCCGGCGAGCGTTACTGCGCCCAAAAAGCGAGCCAATCAATTCGACACGGGTCAAAAGGGCTAAAAAAGCCATTAACAAAGCAATCGGTAAAGCCATTTTTCACTTTCCTGAAATTAGATAGCTAGAGAGAATTTGCCAGATGCGAACCTGCAATTTACAAAAAACCGAGGCTCGGTTGAAAGCGTTGACCATAATGCTTAGAGTAACGTATCAGGAAAAGAGACCCGGTACTGCTTGAACCCCAGTACAATCCTATTATAACATAAGGAATTTTAATGTGTAATAGGTCACACCGGCACAATTGTAAAGATTTATGAAAATGAAATATTAATGCGACAATTGGCTATCCCCTTTTATTTAGGTTCATAATCTTCGCTGTAAGGTTTACCTTGTAAGTCGTTAAAAATTCCGGTCAGGCCGCCGGTTGCTTTTTCCAACCGCTTGAAAAACTGACTGCGCTCCTCCGGGGTCATCGCCAAGAGATAGGATACCCCGCCGGTAGCCGCGCCGATTAGCAGTCCCAAACCAAATCGGCTTTTCTTTTGGGGGCTGGAGTCGGCCCGTCGCCCAGCTTTATAATCTTCCTCGGTGATAAGGCCCGCCGTCAGGTCTTTATTCAAAGTTTTCAGTTTCTGCCGCCGGGTAAAGCCACTGATAACCTGTTGAGCTACTATCCCGACTAGACCCCAACTCAACTTCTTCACGTCCAGCGTCCAACCGCCACCCGTCCCATCGGGTTGGGACGGTTTGTTTTTGGTGCTGTTGGCAATAACCAGCCCTACTTCCAAAAGCGTCCCCAATCCAATTTTACCCGACTCCAGTTCGGACTTTTCTTTGTCAGCCATAATTAATCCTTTTTTGAAAAGTGGTCAGTGGTCAGAAAAGTCCTGAGTGCTGAGTGCTGAGAAATTCCGGTTAGTGCTTAGTAGTTTAATTCAAAACTCAAAACTCAAAACTCAAAACTATCCTGTCCATCCTGTCCATCCCTGTTAAATTTCCTTGCTGCCCCGCCAACTCTCACCCTTTGGCAACATCCAGCAATTTGCCGCTTTGGGCATCAATTCGCAGCCGCAGAACTTTTTCCCCTTCATAGAATAGCAAATCAAAGGCCAGGGCTTCACCTTCTTTGGATGAACGGGCCAGTCGCGTCCCAACCGCCCGGTCACTTTTTGTACCCCCGTTCTGACGAGCGATTTCCATCAGCCGATTGGTATCTATAAGGTCGGCGAGGGGCGGTAGTTTGCGACCTTCGGCTTGCTGGCTGCGCTCTTTCGATAGAGTATCTTCGGTGCTTTTGGTGGCTACTCCTTTACCCTCCGGGCTACTCTTGACCAACCAGAAACTGCGCTTGAAGGTCGTAGGCGAAAGTGCCTCGAAATACCATTGCTGCGACTTTCCCAAAGGATCCATCCCGATATTATTATCAGGCGGATTGGACATTGAGATATAAACCACGTCGCTTTGCCAGCCCTTTATTTCGGGGTCAGCCAATCCAAATGCCGCCTTCAAGGTCAAGCCCCCTTGTGGGCCGGGCAAAGTCGCCAGGGCCGTCGTTGGGGTAGCCGTCGCCGAAGTCGGCACAGGGGTCGCCGCTACCGCCGGAGTAAGCGCCACCGGATTGGTCGCAATGGCGGTAGTTGCCGCCAGGGTCGCCGTCGGCGGGGCAGTGGTAGAAGCTGAATTGGTCGGGGGCGGCGGAGCAGAGGTTGGGGTTATCGCCGCTTCATCCCCACAGGCGGTCAATATCAGTAAAAGCAGTAGTGGGAAAAACAACGGATTTAGCTTCTTTAGCCTCAAGATAGACCAAAATCCTTTCCTCAAACAAGTTAAATATTAAATCGGAAATCAGCGTCCGAACTGAAATCGGCGCAAAATTAACTGAGCAGGGTGCAACTAAAGCTCTTATATTATACCCCAGCTTGGGATATGTGACAAACCTACTTTATTTTAGGCTTTTAACCAAAAGGTCAGTTCTAAAGAGTTGCTCTTAGCCGGGCGGTCAAGTATCATGGGGTTATGACAACAAAACACCAAATTGAATTGATACCCCCGACCCCACCAGCCGAAGACCGGGGTGAAAGCGCCCTGGCCCGTAGTCAAGCCGCCACGAGCTTGAGCCTTTATTTGCACATTCCCTTTTGCAAAACTCGTTGTACTTACTGCGACTTTAATACTTACACCAATATCGGGCATCTGCAAGGTCGTTACGCCCTGGCTCTGGCTGATGAAATCGAGCGCAGCCTCGCGGCGATTGCCGCCGGGGTGTATCACCCCCTTGCGCCTCTGCCTACTCTGGCAGAGCTTGGCCCAACCCCGATAGCCGGGCCAGTCGCCACTATCTTTTTTGGCGGTGGCACGCCCTCGCTCTTGCCTCCTGCCTTGCTGGGCCGGGTGCTGGAAGCAATTGCTCGCCGCGCCGACCTGCGGCAATCCGCCGAAATTACAATTGAGGCTAACCCCGGCACGCTTTCGCTGGAAAAATTACGCAATCTGCGGAATATCGGGGTGAACCGCATATCTTTTGGGGTACAGGTCTTTGACGATACCTTATTAAAAGCGCTGGGTCGGACGCATACCGCCGCCGGAGCAGTTGAGGCTCTGGAAATGGCCCGACGGGTTGGCTTTGATAATCTGAACCTCGATTTTATCTATGGCCTGCCGGGGCAAACTCTGGCCTCGTGGGAAGCTACCCTGGAAAGAGCCTTGAGCCTGCAACCGGCCCACCTTTCGTTGTATGCCCTGGGCATCGAAGAAGGTACGATGATGCATCATCAGGTCGCAACTGGCCGACTCAGTACTCCCGATGGCGACTTGATGGCGGATATGTACGAGCTGGCACAAGACTTGCTTTACCAGCATGGTTACATCCAGTACGAAATTAGTAACTGGGCGCGACGGACTTCGACAGAGGGGAGTGCGCTCACCCCGGCCCTGGCCTGTCAACATAACATGGTCTACTGGCGCAACCAGCCCTATTTAAGTGGAGGGCCGGGAGCGCATTCGTCTCTTGCGGGCTGGCGCTTTCCAGTCGGCAAAGACCCCGTAACTTATATCCAGCGCCTGCGGGCCGGGGAAAGTGTCATCGAAATTGGGGAAGCCGAGCGAATTACCCCGGCCCTGGCCCTCTCTGACACGGTTATCTTGGCATTGCGGCTGAATGAAGGGCTGGAGCTAAAGCGAATTGAGCGCGAATTTGGACAAAGCCTGGATTACTTTTTTCCGGGCAAAGTGGCTCAATTCATGGAGTTGGGGCTGTTAGAGCCATTCAAGGGAAGTGCTAATGAAGACCGCTTGCGCCTGACCCGCCGGGGTCGCTTGCTCAGTAACGAGGTCTTCATCCGTTTCTTGCCCGAATAGTATTATCAAAATTTGTGAATATAGGGAATGTGAATATCAGGAAGATGGGTAAAAATATGAATCAAAATCGCTTCAAGGATACCCTGGGTGGGGTGATGGTCGGGGTTATTCTTTGTTTGGTGCTGGTAGCTTGTGGCGGTAGTACCACCGAGGCGACCAATTCCGCTTCCCAATCGCAGTCGCAAGCTACCACTGCCGGGCAATTCGGCGCAACTGGTGGGCAGTTCCAGACCGTAAACAGCGCTGTCACCACTGGCACCTTGGCTCAAACCGGCAGTTCGCTAAATCCGACCGGCAATCTCAATCAGGATATTCGCAATGTTATCAAGACGGCTCGCCCGGCGGTAGTGCTAATTGCCTCGGAAATTGTCCGCAACGATTTTGGCGGGCTGACCGGGCGCGGGCAGCAAGTGGAGCGCGGGGTCGGGAGCGGCTCGATTATTACTGCTGATGGCTATATTTTGACCAATAATCACGTAGTCGAAGGGGCGACCAAGCTTACAGTAGCGCTACCGGATGGACGCAGCTATACCGGGCGACTGATTGGGCGGGAAGGCCGCAGCAACGATATGGCGATTGTAAAAATAGACCCCAAAGCGGGTGAAAACCTGCCGACCATTCCGCTCGGCGACGCTTCCAAATTGGAAATCGGGGAGGCGGTTGTAGCTATCGGCAATGCGTTGGGGCTGGAAGGTGGCCCGACGGTCACTGCCGGAATTGTCGGGGCGGTGGGTCGCAATATCGAAGAACCCGGCGGCGGACAGTTGACCGACCTGATTCAGACCGATGCCGCGATTAACCCCGGCAATAGCGGTGGCCCGTTGCTCAATTTGCGCGGGGAGCTAATCGGGATGAACACCGCCGCCCCGGTAGACCAGTCCTCCGGCGGAGCGGCCCAGGGTATTGGCTTTGCGATTAATGTCAGCCAGTTGCGTCCCTTGATTGATGGTTATGTCAAAGGACAGACAGTTGAGCGACCTTATATGGGAGTTACTCCCCAGACTATGACCTCGGCCCTGGCAGCCCGGTATCAATTACCGATTAATAATGGGGTGCTGCTGACCAAAGTCGAGGATAATTCCCCGGCCCAGCAAGCTGGTTGGAAGGCTGGCGAAATTATCACCAAGATGGATGGCAAGGACATCCGCAGCCTGAACGATTTGAGCGCGGTTCTGCAAAAACACAAGCCCGGCGACAAGGTGGCGGCCACCATCGTAGACCGCACCGGCAAGCAGCGCGAAACCGCCATCACCTTCGCCCGCGCCACTAACTAGGTATTTTCCGAAAGTAGGGGCAGCCTTATCTGGCTGCCTTTATTTTGCAAAGCGCTGCTAATCAAGGCATACACGGATTATTTTGTGAAAATTCATCAGACAATTCAAACCTCAAACCTCAAAACTATTCTCTCACCTCATTCCCCACCGAAAGTTGTGTTATAATATAATTACTTAGTTCACAAAGCATTGAAGCCTTGAAAATATAGTCAGCAATTGCACACAACTCTTAACGAAGAGAGGAGTCTTAGGGTGTCTAAAGTCTTTGGCCTGGTTTTACTGGGCGGATTGGCCCTGATAGTATTGGTAAGCCTGGCGCTTTTAACCTGGGTCTGGATTCGTTCTGCCAACGAGCTACCCACCAAACCAACTCCCACCAAAAGTGCCTATATTATCAAGCCGGAGGTGGTTGAAAACGCTTTGGTGGTAGTCAGAGGTCACGGGTCGGGGGTCGCGGGTCGGGGGTTAGAGGTCGAGGACTATGCTTTCCGAGATATTTGGGCGGTTTCTTATCAAAGTTCGGGGCTAAATGATGGGGCGGCGTGCGGGTAGGACTTAACGCTCTTTTCTGGGAGCAGGAAAATACCGGCAGCGGGCAGTACACTCGCCAACTCTGGCGCGAGTTGCACATCCTGAACCAGAGCGAACCGGCGGACGAGCAGGCTGACTTTAGCTTGCTGGGCTTTCAGCCGGGGCTGTCGTTAGCGGATATACCCGCTGCCCAAAAGCTCTTGGCGACAGTACCCGAACCGGGGCGCAAAGCCGGAAACAAAGCCGTCAAGCTGTGGTGGGAACAGGCCGGATTGCCGGGGCTGGTAGCGGGCGAAAAGCGGGCTAACCGTCCTTTTGACGTAATTCACTGGCCTTATTTTGCCGCCGCGCTGCGCCAACCGCCCGCCCCCTGTGCCACTATCGTCACCATTCACGATTTGATACCCCTGGTTTTGCCAGAATACGCCCCTTCTTTACCGCTCAAGGCTTATTTCAAGCTGGTAAGTCAGGCCGCTCGCCGGGCTACCCTGATTTTAGCCGACTCTGAAAACTCCCGACAGGATATTTTGCACTTGCTGAAAGTGCCGGAAGATAAAGTCGAAACTGTCTATCTGGGGACGGATGCAATTTATCGGCCCGGTCATTTATCGGAAGATGAGCGCCGCGCCCTGTTCCAAAAATACGGCATGAGCGGAAACGAGCGCATTATTTTCTATATCGGGGGCTTTGACCGCCGCAAGAATCTTCCGATACTATTAGAGGCTTTTGGTAAGGCTTTACCGCGCCTCAAAGCCCTTGAGGATGACCGACCCTGGACGCTGGCGATGGCGGGCAAACCGCATTCGACTAATTCTGCTATGTATCCCGATTTGCAAGCGCCCGCCCGCCGCGCCCTGACCCCCGCCGACATCGGACGGATTCATTTTTTGGGGCGGGTGGATGAAGCCGATAAGTTGGCGCTCTATCAGGCCGCCGAGCTTTTCGTTTTTCCATCGCGCTACGAGGGCTTTGGACTTGACCCGTTGGATGCTCTGGCTTGCGGCATCCCGACTATCTGCTCGAATGCCAGCAGCCTGCCCGAATTGATGGGGCAAGCCGCCCGCCTGGTGTCACCCAACCAGGTGGCGGACTGGACTGAGGCAATGGTCGAACTGGCAAGCCAACCGGAAAAACGGGTCGCCTTAGCCGAAGCTGGGCCACGTCAAGCCGCTCGCTTCACCTGGCAAAAAACGGCCGAGCGCACTTTCCAGCTCTACCATGCCGCCGAATGTATAATGACCCGCGGCAAACGGCGCTAGTTTTGAGTTTTGAGTTTTGAATTAAAATGCCA
Source organism: Chloroflexia bacterium (assembly GCA_038245615.1). GTDB lineage: Bacteria > Chloroflexota > Chloroflexia > Chloroheliales > Chloroheliaceae > 54-19. The sequence continues at coordinate 21,528 of JBBRSG010000034.1, forward strand.
ACCGCCACCCAACCAGATTTACTCAGCACTCAGCACTTTTCTACTGACCACTGACCACTGACCACTATGAAGATACTAATGGTTTCAAAGGCGCTGATTGCGGGAGTGCAGCAGCGCAAACTGGAAGAACTGGCGGCAAGGCCGGAAGTCAGTCAACTGACCGTAATTGTGCCGCCTTATTGGGATGAGCCACGAGTCGGGCGGACTTTGCTTGAAAAGAAATATGACCGAGGCTATGAGCTGATTGTCGAGCCGATGGCCCGCAACGGTCATTTCCACACCCACTTTTGGCCCGGCTTGCCAAAGCAGATTAAACGATTGCGCCCCGATTTAGTCCACGCTGACGAAGAGTCGTTCAATCTGGCGACCTTCGAGGCTATCTGGCTGGCCCGGCACAATCAGGCGGCGGCGGTCTTTTATAATTGGGCCAATAATTATCGCAATTACCCCCCGCCGTTCAGTCTTTTCGAGAAATATAACTTTCGGCAAGCCGGGGGCGCTCTGGCGGGTGGGATGGAAGCCCGCGACCTTTTGCGGCGACGAGGGTTTACCAAACCCATCGAAATTTGCCCTCAATTCGGGGTAGACCCCGAAATTACTTGCCGAACCGAGCCGCCCACCGATTTTGCCCGCCCCGATGTTTTCACGATTGGCTATTTCGGGCGGCTGGTCGAAGAAAAGGGGCTGGCGACCCTGCTCGAAGCCTGCGCCGGATTGCAGGGGGAATGGCGGCTGGTATTTGTCGGCAAAGGCGCTTTTCAGCCAACGCTTGAGGCTCAGACCGAGCGGCTCAAGCTTGCCAAACGGGTCGAGTTTTATCCGATGGTCCCCAGCACCCAGGTCGCGGCCTATATGAGCGGGCTGGACGTGCTGGTATTGCCCTCGCTGACCCGGCCCAATTGGAAAGAGCAATTCGGGCGAGTATTAATCGAGGCGATGGCCTGTGAAGTGCCGGTAATTGGCAGTAGTAGCGGTGAAATCCCCCAGGTTATCGGCGAAGCCGGGTTGGTTTTTCCTGAAGGCCAGCCCGCCAGCCTGACCAATCAGCTTCAGCGTCTGATGGACGATACCGTCCTGCGCCGTGAGTTGGTCGCCAAAGGTCTGACTCGCGTCCACGCTCACTTTACCCAGCGCCAGATAGCCTTAACCCACCTGAAACTGTATCAACAGGCCCTAAACTAAAAGACCCGTCTCCGATTTTTACTCAGAGACGGGTCAATTTTGAATTTGCTTCATTTTATTACCCACTTTTCCGTTACTAGCCGATGGCGACTTCTGATTCATAGTGGGTTAGTTTCTGACCCAGACTTATCAGTTGCCGTCCAAAGCGTTGGCGAAAAGTGGTTTTAGATGAAGTTTTCAAGAACTGGCGAACCAGGCGGTCTTGGGCGACTTCGTGGTAGAACTGCTGAAGTTTACTATCGCTCAAAGACCTGTTAAAATCGTAACTGGTCGTAAACATGATTTTGCTCCTTACTTTAATATTATACTTTGATGTTTTGATAACTTGGACCCTTTTTTTCGTGGTGGGCAGTTGGCTGCTCACATCCTTATAGTACAAGTAGGGCGCGAATTTTGCCTGATGCAAATGGCGGATTCTAGCCTAGAACTAAAGGTCAATCTATTTGCAGCTACAACTAGGCCTAAAGGCGTAGATTAATCTAAAATTAGAACTTTGCCGACATTTGACAACCCTATTGGCATCCCCTACAATTTCCTGACCCGGCCTGCAAGTTAATTTCTGCAATTCTATTGAGTACCCGAAATAAGGTTTGAAATGCTAACCCAGGACGAAATATTGGCCCGGCGGGATTGGGCGCTAGACCAAGCCAAAATAGAAGGGTTGCCCGAACCGGGGCAGGGCAAGGTTCGTGATTTTTTCGACCTGGATGCCGAGCGCCGTCTGATTATCACGACTGACCGCCAGTCGGCTTTTGACCACGTTTTGGGTTTAATTCCTTTCAAGGGGCAGATCTTGAACCAGCTATCCCAGTTCTGGTTCGGGCAGACCGCCGAGATTGTGCCAAACCATCTGCTGTCAGTTCCCGACCCCAATGCAATGCTGGTGCGGCGGGCCACAATGTTCCCGGTGGAAGTGATTGTGCGGGGCTATATGACCGGCGTAACCGATACCAGTATCTGGGGAATGTACCAGCAAGACCAGCGCCAAATGTACGGCCTGAGCTTCCCGGAGGGCTTGCGGAAAAATCAGCCGCTCCCGACCCCGATTATTACTCCGACCAGCCACGCCGAATTGGGCGGGCATGACCGACCCCTCTCACGCCAGCAAATTTTGGCAGAAGGCCTAGTCGCGCCACAGCACTGGGCCGAAATCGAGCAAGCCGCCCTCGCGGTTTTTGAGCTGGGCCAAAAAATCTGCCAGCAGGCTGGACTGATTCTGGTAGATACCAAGTACGAATTTGGACTGGTAGACGATAAAATCGTGCTGGCAGATGAGGTGCATACCCCCGACAGCAGCCGTTTCTGGTTAGCCGAAACTTACGGCTCGCGTTTTGAACAGGGCCAGGAACCGGATAACTTTGATAAAGAATTGCTGCGGCTGTGGTTGCGCCAGCAAGGTTTTAGCGGGGATGGCCTGCCTCCGGCCCTATCCGATGAAATTGTAGCCCGCTTGAGCCAACGTTATCAGGCTTGCTATGAAAAATTGACCGGACGAACTTTCGAGGTGGATTTTTCAGTCAGGCCGCTAGAGCGCATTAAACGCAATTTAACCCAATCTGGCATTATGTAAAGTTGGTAGCGGATGGCGAATGTTACTATAATCGAGATGCGAACCAGCGATGAGCCTTTTGTCGCCGAAATGCTGGTGCTGGCGATGCGGAGTCTACCATCGCTGGCCCATCACTCGGCGGGCGAACTGGAAAGCATGGCCCGGCTGAATATGAGTCGATGGCAGGTCGGGCGCGACCCGGCTTTGGTGGCCTGGAAGGGCGAATGGCGGGCCGGGGCGCTCTGGCTGATGGGCAGTGGCGAAGTGGAAGCCCGCCATTACACGCTAGGGCTGGCGGTCACGCCCGCTTTCCAGCGCCAGGGGGTCGCCCGCCAGCTTTTAGAAAGCGGGTTTGGTTGGCTGCGCCGCCACAACTGCCATTCGGTAAGTCTGCGGGTCCACCCCGCCAACGAACCGGCCCTGAAACTATACCGTCGTTTCGGGTTCGAGGTAGAAGTCATGGAAATGCGGCGAAAGCTGTGAGCGGGGCTCAGGGGTCGAGGGTCAGTAAAGTTACGATTTACCCCATAGGGGGCGAGGCCGCGATTAGAAAACTCACTCCTCAGCCTTGCATTTCTCTGACCTTAGATTTTAGATTTTAGATTTAAAGGGTCGGTAAATGGAGCAACTTCTCAAACAATATGGTCTCAGGCTGGATGAGCCAGCCTCGCCGCCATTATATCCCACTCCTGACAAGTATCAGGAGGTCAATCGGAAGCTCATTCCAACTGGCGAACCGTTGCAACGGCGGGTCAACGATAAGCTGGTATTCGGGTCGGACGGCAAATTGTTGGGCCTCGATAACGTCGCCGAATGGGTGGCAAAGGCCGGGAATACTTATGGGGAACGTTTGGAAGCCGCCTGCCAGCTCTATCGCCGCCGCCTTCAGGAAGCTCTGAGCGAGTTGGCAAAGCAGTATGCTGATGAGCTGGAAAAAGACAAGGGCTGGCAGCCTAGCCTTGACCCAACCGAGATATTTGAACACGTGATAGACCAAGCCGACAAAGACTATATGCTGCTGCTGGCCCAACACCTGTACGACCTGGAAGCGGCCTGGAACGGCACTGGGTATCACGCCCTCACCGCCGAATTCAAAATTCTGGTGAACTATATCCACTACGGCCTGCAATATTTGCTGCCCTATCATGAACCGCCCAGCGATTTTGCCACCGGGCGGGCCATCCAACGCCCCGATAATAATCTAGTAATCTTTCTAGCGGGCTTTCTGAGCAGTTGGTCGGATGCGGCACGCGGGGCCTATACTATGGTCTATAAGCTGGGTTATTCGATGACCGATATTTACATTTTAAACTATAAGGCCAGAGGGCCTTTGCGCCTTTCGGACGTGATGGGCCGCAATGCCCGCTTTGTGGGAGCGTTCAAGCAACTGACCGAACTGGAAAAAATGGAGCAAGCCCCCGGCGCGGATAAAGCCGAGCTGCAAAGGGTGAAAAAGGCCCTACTCGAAAACCACCAAATCTTGAAAGATTGGGCCTTTACCGCCGAAGAAAATCTGGCAACCAATTTGCGGGACGATGCGATTGAACTAGCCCGGCAATTGGGCCAGATTCAGCAAGCCCGGCCCGGTAAGCGGATAAATCTGGTCGGCAGCAGTCAGGGTAGCGCGGTACTTGCCGGGTTTTTGCTGCAAAAATCGGCCTCTTCCACCACTCAGGAAGGCGGCAATCTGATGGACGACGAGCTTGACAAATTCGTAGATAAATATGCCCTCACGATTTCGGCCCACAGTGGCGCGTTTTTGGCGCAGGCCGACTCAATTGCTATCCAGAGCGGGGTCGTAGTAGACCTGTTGAAATACTTCTCCCATATTCTGACTGCCCAAATGACCCTTGACCTGGCAATAGATAGCGATTTTACTCAGGCCAGCCTTACCGCCCTGCGCGACCCGGCAACCAGGGCGCGACTGTCCCGGCATCGGGGGGTAGAAATCCACGCCGCCAACGACGATATTACCACCAGCCTGCCGCTTGCCCCGCTACCGGGAACCCTGGAAGCCCGTATGATTTCGGGCCGCCATGCCGAGGGTAACACTGGTTTCGGCGAAGGAGCGGTCAATAAGGCGGTCAAGTATATTCACAATATTTTCAGCCCGACCACTGAAGAAGAGTTAGACCAGCGCCCGGCTCTCGACCTGGAGTCGGACAAGCTGATATATAGCGGCTATCTCAAGAAGGGCTTGCCCGATTTTGATATTTTGCCACCCACCGACCTGCTTTCCAAAGAATTACGCCGCCAAGTAGTTCCCTTTCTGACCGGACGGGCCGGTGTCGTGAATTACGCCATCCAGAAAGAGGTTTTTAGCGACCTGAAAGAGGTTTTCGATTTGCGACAGCCGCAAGTCTGGCCTGAACCAACCTTTAAGCCCTTTAATCCCTGACCCCGGAGGTCACGCCTATGAATCGCTTGCAACTGGAATTAGGCCGGGTGCGCGACCCCTTTAAAATCGCCTATCTGCATCGCAAGCTGACTTTCAGCTTTGACAACCGCTATATGGCGATGACCGGGCGGCAGGAAGACGAAGATGCCTTTGTGTGGGAGTTGCCAAAGGGCAAACTGGCCTGTCGGCCCCGGCTTTTGGGCAATAATTTCCTCAAGTTTATCGGCAATACCTATAATCTGATGGGCGACAATGCCCAAATCTGGAATGTAAAAAATGACCGGGTAGTATCCCCGCCGGGCGGATTTGAGCCGGAAAGCGGGGTGCGCTGGTTGCTGGACAGCTATTTTGACCAGGGTGCGGCCCTGAACCCGGCGGGAACGTTGCTACTTGGCGCACCCCTGCTCGACCAGAATTATTTTTATGCCCGACTGGGGATGTGGGAAGTGGAAACCGGGGTTTTCAAACAACGCTTTGAGACTCCGCCGGTAAAATATAATAATAGCAAAGTGCGGTTTAGCCCGGACGGGAAATATTTTATCCTGGCAGCCCAGCTTTTCCCGGAAGATACCGGCCTCGAAGTGGCTTCCTGGAACGTAGCCAGCGGCGCAAAAGTCAGTGAAGTCCGGCTGGAAATCGGAATAGACGATTTTAGTTTTGAGTTCAGCCCCGATGGTAAAATGCTGACGGTCAACGACCTGTGCTATATCCTCGGCCCAAACGGTAAACCACTTGAACCCGCCCATGTTTTCAAGCCGATGGATGGCGAACTGCCCGGTCATAGCCGCCTGACCCTGGCTAATAATGAAATGATGGTCGGGAGGCAACCGGGCGAGGTGGCGATATATGATATTCCTACCGGCAAGCTCAAACAGACCCTGGAGGCGACTTATCTTGGCAAGGGGCAAGAGATTATATCACTTGAAAAGATGCAACCCAGGGTGATGGGCGGCAGCAATGATGCCCGTTATTATGCCGCCGGGGACGATAATATGGTGCTGGTCTGGGATACTACCACCAAATAATGAAGGTCAGGACTGAGGACTGAGTTTTGGAGGACGAAAAGCGGAAGACGGAGGAAAAACCGCTAGTGGTTGCCCGTTTAACTCAACCCTCAGCACTTTCCCACTGACCACTGACCACTGACCACTGACCACTGACCACTGACCACTGACCACTGACCACTGCTCCGAGGAGATTCGTGAATGTCCAAAATGGGCCGACCTACCTTTTTTCTCATACCCCTGGTTTGCCTTAGCTTGTTTTTGGTAGGGTGCGAACCAGAACAACCCAGCCCAACCCAGCCCGGCACGAAATCCCCGACAACTACCCCCATTCCGGTCAACTATCGCCCAACTGCGCCCGACCCGGCCCAACTGACCGCCTTTGCCCAGGAAGCCGAGGCTAAATACCAGCAACTGACCGTCGAAGCCTACGAAAACTCGCTGACCACTCCCCAAAGATTGACCCAGACCGCCGGGGCAGTGGCATATGCCCGTGCCAGAGCCACCGAAGTTGCGCTTTTCGACAAGTATATTAATACTCCTCAGAAAAACGTTCTAACTGCTACCCCCCGCAATCTTAATCTGCCCTCCCCGGCGGCTACTCCCGGCCCGACTAATACCCCGACTTTGCCGCTCCCTTCTCCCACTTCCACTCTGACTCCGGCTTTGCCAACTCCTGTTTCCGCCCCGACCAAGCCGCCTACTACCGTCGCCCCGAAACCAGCCTCGAATGTCGGCAAGATTAAGGAAACCGTAATGCAAGGCGGCTATCTTATGACCGTGAATACCCTCGAAAAGGCGGCGAGTTTTAACCCGGCTTTCCGGGCAAGTTCTGGAAATATCCTGGTGGCGGTGGAAGTAGTTATCGAAAGCGGCAAAGATAGTGAAGTCAATGTCAGCCCGGTTTATTTCAGTCTGCGAGATAATCAAGGCGGTAGCTACGTTTTTCGTCCGGGCGCACGAGAACCCGGTCTGAAAATCCAGAATAATCTACCTAAAGGAGCAAAGCAGAGCGGGTGGATTGTTTTTGAAACCTCCGCCAGCGCCAAAGGTTTACGTCTGGAATATAGCCCGCCCGCGCCTAATTCCGAGGTGCTATTGCGGGTCGAACTGGAATAAATCCCTACTTACCCTTATCAATCGTTATATTTAGGACTTTTGCTTACACGTCGGTGGTAAACCAGAAAATCGTCCCAAGCGAACATCCTGAACTTATTGCTATATTATTACGCCATATAGGTTTATCTGGCGTTCCCGGTGGTCTATAATAAGCGCATGTTACCGATAATAGAATAAAAAGGAAATAAAGTACTTATGCCCAGGTCGAAACCCAATCCCGTCTTACAGGTTTGTCAGCACGCTTTTGCTGACCCCCAAAAGGCCCATTACTGTAATTATATCCAGGTGCCGGGCCTGCTTGCTACCTTTTACCCCCAGGCCCAAACCGTAGACGAAATAATGCTTTGCTCCGGTCTGTACGCTTATACTTTATGGTGGAATTTGCAGGAATACGAACTAACCGCCCTATCCGATTTGCTGGCGACGGGCCAACCGCTTTCGCCGGAAGCCTGTCAGGATGCCATCAAACGGGCCAATCGTTGCGTGGAAATCGCCCGGATTATGCTACAGCAAGGCGTAATCTTGCGCTCGGAATTGCTGCGCCGTAAACCAAATATTACTTTCCGGTTTAGTTCGGCGAATGCCAACCAGTTAGAGGGTTTTGAGAACGTGGCCCGTCTCAGCCGCCAACTGGAACAGGGAGTAGGTGGTTTCCGCTTGCGGCCCGGTCTCGGCGAAATTGCCGGAGATCGGCTGCTCAATTCGCTCAAAGACCTGGTATTGACCCATTGCGACAGTTTTAATACTATTCAACGCGATTTTATAGATTTGCTGTGGTCTATCTACGAGCAACCCGCCGCCAGGATAGTCCGATTTAGCGAGGTTGTGCCGTCCCAAAAGTTGCTCTCGTTTAGCCACGCAACCATGCAAAAATTCCATCCCCAGACTGGCGACCACAACCACGAGGCCAACGACGAACTGACTTTTATTACGGCGCATCAGGCGTTTGAGGTCTGGTTTCCGACGGTAATTCAGTCTATCCAGGAGGCGACCCAGCTTTTAATTTTGCGTCCGGCCCATATCTGGGAAGCCGAGGCCCTGGCCCGCCGCATCGCTGATATTTTTAGCCTTTTCGGGCGTATGATTCATATTCCTCAGACCATGACCGCCGCCGACTATATCGGATTTCGCGGTCAGCTCCAGGCTGGAAGCGGAGTCGAAAGCTATCAGTTTCGGGCAATCGAAATTAGTGCCGGGTTGCGCGACCAAAAATATCAGCACAATATCGAGCAGATGCAATTACTGACTCCCGATATGGCGCTGTTGTGGGATGCGCCTTCCCTCAATAGCGCGGTCATGAAGATGCTCGAAGACCGGGAAATTATCGAGGCCGACGACGATAGAACGACTATCGCTCACAAGCTGGCGGCGGTACTTTTGCCGTCGGGCATGGACAATCCGAATGTAGATATTATGGCCCTGACCGAGTCGCTGGTTCGGTTTGAACAGAATGTCGAGTTATGGCGCACCGACCATATTGCGATGGTGACGCGCATGATAGGCCGCAAAACCGGCACCGGGGCGGCGACTTTTGGGCAGATGGCCTCAGACGAAGCCAGCCAGTTCGATAGCCTGCCCTATCTTTATAACACCCTCAAATACCAAAAAATCTTCCCGGCGCTCTGGGATGCCCGCGATTACTTGCAGGAACATTAGGGAGTGGTCAGTGGTCAGTGGTCAGAAAATTTACGATTTACGATTAGGAACTCAACACTCACCACTACTGTATTTTTCTGACCACTGACCACTTTTAAAGGAGAAATTGATGAAAGTGGACGAAAAACTTAAATTGCTGGAAACCGAAATTCAACAGCAGATTAGCGTCTTTGATAGACGACAATTGCGGAATCGGCGGCTGGCCTTGTTTTATCGGGTATTCGTGGTGGTGGCGGCGGCAACCTCAACCGTCATCCTAGGGCTGAACGTAGATGCGGGCTGGACGGCGACCCTGAAAAATATTGCGCTGACCCTGGGAGCTTTAATCGCTGTTACCAGTGCGGTAGAAGCTTTCTTCGATAATCGCAACCTGTGGATTCGTCAATTTGTAACCCTGATGCACCTGCACGACCTGAAACGCGATTTGCAATATTATATTGCCGGAATTGAGCTAAATGAGCTAGATGTAGCCCAGTTGGATAGCTTCAAAGCCCGCTTCGACCATATAATTCAGGATAATATTCAGGAATGGATGCAATTGCGCGGCGGAACTCTGCCTAACACTCGCCACCCATCGGGTATTAGTACTAGCTAATTTTTCATCTTTTCGGATTTTAATTAGATTTTAGATTTTAGATTTTCATTATTTGGGGTCGTCGCGGGCGCTGCGCTCGAAACGCAAAGCCGCGATTTGCTCGGAGATAAGACCGCTCAGGAAAATCAGGACGCTGATGCTGATAAGCAAAACCGCGCCGTTGGGTATCTTGCCGTTAGCGATAAAATTGACCAACCCATAGCCCGCCCCCAATAAAAACCACAGACAAGCCAAAGGCATAAAAATCTTGATAGGATTAAAGAGGGTTATCATCCGCAAAATAATCGTGATGAACTTTATCCCATCACGCCAGGGCCGAATATGGCTTTTGCCGCCCATCCGCTTATGGGCTTTTATCGGCACGTGCTTTACGTTATATCCGGCTTTGATAAAGCTCAGGGTACTGGTAGTAGGATAGGAATAGCTGTTGGGCAAGAGGTGGATAAACTCCATTATTTTATCCCGCTTGAAGCACCGAAAGCCGCTGGTTGGGTCTGGCACTTTCATCTCAACCAGATAGCTCGCCAGGTTGCGAAAGACTGCATTGCCAAAATCGCGGAAATTGGAACTATCGCTGTCGCGGGTACGTGCGCCAACTACCAGGTCATAAGTCCCGATATGTTCTAAGAGGCGGTCAATGTCTTCGGGGGAGTGCTGACCGTCGGCATCCAGCAGCAAAATAACTTCGCCTTTGGCGGCCCGGATGCCGGTCTTGACCGACGCACCATTGCCCTTATTGTAAGGGTGGCGCACGACTCGCGCTCCGGCGGTTTCGGCTTCCAGATAGGTGCGGTCAGTCGAGCCGTCATCCACTACAATAATTTCACAGCCCGGTTTAGTGGTGCGAGTCCGCTGCACCACCATTGCAATATTAGCCTCTTCGTTATAGGCCGGGATGACGATCGTTAGTTTATTGTCTTCAATCATTTTTTGGGGAGTGGTCAGTTGACCACTTTTTTCACCTTCTTATGTTCTCGCAAAATTACCAAACGCCACCACAGGGCGATGAGATTGACCCCGGTGCGCCATATTCGCGGGAAGTTGAAGAATTGTGATTTGCCATAGGCCCGATGAAAGTGATGTACCGGGACTTCGGCGAATTTATAGCCCGCATCCTGAAGTTTTTTGACCAATTCCAGACAGATAGTGCCGGTATTGCTGGTCAACTCGATGTGGTCAAAGCAATCGCGCCGGATAAGCCGGAAATCGCAATCGGTATCGCGCACTCCCAGCCCAAACCCGATTTTGACCGTCCAGTGATAAACTCTGCCGATAATCACCCGATGGAGGGGGTCATGGCGCTCAATCTTGTAGCCCTGCACCACATCTACCCCTGGCGTGAGATTGGAGATAAGAACTTCCAGTTCGTGCGGGTCATATTGAGCATCGCCATCAGTATAGAACACCAAATCTTTGGTCGCCGCCGCGAACCCGCTTCGCAGCGCCCCCCCATAGCCCCGGTTCTGAACGTGATGAATTATCCGCACATGGTCGGGATAGACCCGCGCCAGTTCATCCAGCACTTCGGGGGTGTAGTCTTTGCTGCCATCGTTAATAACAATTACTTCATAGTCGTCGGTCAGCTTCCGGCAAGTATTCAAAGCTACCAGCACCAGACTGGCAATCGTGCCGCCATCGTTATAGGCTGGGAAGAAAACCGAGATACTGGGGCGCTTGAGCAGGGTCGCCGCGGTATCCAGATGAGCCGGGGCAAATTCCAATGTTTCGGAAGTGTTCACTTTTAGGCCTTATCCTATCCACCCAAACCAAAATACTGTCAGCTATCCTGGCAATGACCATTTTTGGTGGTGTTCTTTTAATCTTATACGCTAAAATGAAGTGGCAACCTCACCCTTGACTAACGGATGGCTACGCCCGGAAGTTGCACCCGAACCCGTTGCTATTTGTTCAAAAATTCCAAAAACCGAAATATTTTTGATTGAGCAATCGAGCAATAAGAACATTATACAGGCCGCTACCTGCTAAGGTCAAATCTAACGCAAGTCTAATAGACGACTACTTGAACTCCACGCCGATTTTTTGTATCTAAAAAGCAGGTCGAAAGTTGTTTTTGACCTCTAATCGGGCTAAGATGTGTTATATTATGGTATCACAACAACCTGAATTTTCCAGGACAAACCGAAACAAAATAATAACAGGAGGCTGCTAAATTTTATGACCGCCGAAGTGCAAAAAGAAACGTTGGGTTTTCAAGCTGAGGTTACTCAACTCCTCGACCTCATGATTCACTCGCTCTATAGCAACAAAGAAATTTTCCTGCGCGAACTCATTTCCAATGCCTCGGACGCGGTAGACAAGCTCCGCTTTGAGGCTCTCTCGGATAGCGCCCTTTACGAAAATGACCCCGATTTTAAAATCCGGGTAGCGTATGATAAAGCGGCCCGGACGATTACAGTCGCCGACAACGGTATCGGTATGTCGCGCCAAGAGGTTATCGAAAATATTGGGACGATTGCCAAATCTGGCACCCGCGAGTTTTTCAAGGCTCTGACCGGCGACCAGCGCAAGGATGCCAATCTTATCGGGCAGTTTGGGGTTGGTTTTTATTCGGCCTTTATCGTAGCCGAAAAGGTCACTTTGACCACCCGCCGGGCCGGGCTTGGCCTCGAACACGGGGTGCGCTGGGAGTCCGAGGGCAAAGGCGAATATACTTTGGAAAATGTCGAGCAGAGCGGGCGCGGCACCGAAGTAGTTTTGCACCTGCGCGAGGGTGAGGACGACCTGTTAAGCGGCTATAGCCTGCGCTCGATTATCACCAAGTATTCCGACCACATTTCGCTGCCGATTATCATGAAAGCCGAAGGCCAGACCGAAGACGGCGGCGAGGCCGAGGGCCAGACCGAAGATGAGACCGTCAACCGGGCTTCGGCCCTGTGGACGCGCTCCAAAAACGAGATCAGCGATGAGGAATACGAAGAATTTTACAAACATGTCGCCCACGATTTCAAAGCGCCCCTGGCCCGCGTCCATAGCCGGATGGAAGGCAAGTACGAATATACGATTTTGCTTTATCTGCCCTCCCAAGCCCCGTTTGACCTGTGGAGTCGAGACCGACGACACGGCATAAAGCTGTATATCAAGCGGGTCTTTATTATGGACGATGCCGAACAGCTCATGCCGCCCTATCTGCGGTTTGTGCGGGGGGTGATTGACTCGAATGATTTACCCCTGAATGTCTCCCGCGAGATTTTACAGCATAGCAAGGTGATTGAGGCGATTCGCAATGGCGCGGTCAAAAAAGTGCTGGGTCTGCTGGAAGATATGGCAACCAACGATAAAGAAAAATATGCAACCCTCTGGAAAGAGTTCGGGCGGGTGCTGAAAGAGGGTGTTTCGGAAGATTCTGCCAATAAAGATAGCCTGGCAAAGCTCTTTCGCTTTTCCTCGACCCACACCGATAGCGAAACCCAGGACGTAAGCCTGGAAGATTATGTTTCGCGTTTGAAAGAAGGCCAGGACAAGATTTACTATCTGACCGCCGATACTTTCGCCGCCGCCAAAAATAGCCCGCTCCTGGAAATTTTCCGTAAAAAGGAAATCGAGGTGTTGCTGCTGGCGGATGTGGTAGATAATTGGGTGGTATCGGGCTTGTTCGAGTTCCAGGGCAAGCCGATGCAATCCATTGCAAGAGGCGAGGTAGACCTCAGCAATTTGGAAGATGCCGAGGAAAAGGCCCAACACGAGAAAGCTACCAGCGAGTATAAAGATCTGGTGGAGCGGCTCAAAGCGCGGTTGTCCGACAAAGTGAAAGATGTCCGGCTGACAAATCGGCTGATTAACTCGCCAGCCTGTTTGGTAGCGGGCGAGCATGATTTAGACGCGAACTTTGCCCGTATCCTCAAGTCGGTAGGCCAGAAAATCCCGGAAAGCAAGCTGATTCTGGAAATCAACCCGGAACACGCCCTGCTATCGCGGATGCGGAACGAAACCGATGAGCAACGCTTCACCGATTGGAGCTTGATTCTATACGAACAGGCCATTTTGAGCGATGGTGGGCAACTGGAAGACCCAACCAGCTTTGTGCAGCGCCTCAATAATCTCTTGGTGGCTCTCAGCGAGAAATAGGGGTTGGGGTCAGGGGTCGGGAGTCGGGGAAAAGGCAAGATGGAAGACGGAAGACGGGGCTGAGGTTCTTAATCGTAAATCTAATCGTAAATCGTAAATTTCTTTGACCCTATATCCATTTACAGATGTTCAGGATTTTAAATTTTACCCTGTCTATCCTGTTCATCCATGTTTAAAAATATTTCAGAGGAGGCCAGCGTGACCGAAACTGCTACCAATAACGTTTTTTGGTTCGACCTGCATCACTCCCTCAAGCCGTTGAATCATGGTGAAGGGGTTTATCTCTATGATACCGACGGTAAAGAGTATCTGGACGGGGCATCGTCGGTGGTCGTGACCAATATTGGTCACGGTAACAAGCGGGTGGCTCAGGTCATGGCCGAGCAAGCCGGGAAACTGGCCTACACCCCCCATCATGTTTTCTCCTGTGAACCGATGATAGAGTTGGCAGAGCGACTGGCCCGGTTCACGCCTGGCGACCTGAACTATTGCCAGTTTTGTTCGGGTGGCTCGGAAGCTAACGAGAGTGCTATCAAGCTGGCGCGGGCTTATTTTCTGGAGCGGGGCAAGCCCGAAAAGTGGAAAGTCATCGGACGCTGGAACTCTTATCACGGCAACACTCTGGGGGCGCTTTCCGCCAACGGACATCGCGGACGGCGTGCGCCCTATCTGCCGTTGCTGCTCGATTTCCCCCATATTCCAGCGGCCTATTGCTATCGCTGCCCGCTCAACCTGGAATATCCGACTTGCGGGGTGGCCTGCGCCAAATCTTTGGAAGAAACCATTTTGCAGGAAGGGCCGGAAACTATCGCCGCCTTTATCGCTGAACCGCTGGTCGGGGCTGCCGCCGCCGCGATTACCCCACCCGCCGAATATTTTGGAATCATCCGCGAAATCTGCGACAAATACGATGTGCTGTTTATCGCCGACGAAGTAATGACCGGAGTCGGGCGCACCGGGCGGAATTTCGGCATTGAACACTGGGGTGTACTGCCCGATATTCTGGTGACAGCTAAAGGCTTGAGCGGCGGCTATGCCCCAATGGGCGCGATTGTGGTGCGGGCCGCCATCTTCGAGGCCTTTGTGCCGCCGCGTGGCTCAGGCCAGTTTATTCACGGCTTCACCTATAGCGGACACCCATTATCGTGCGCAGTTGCCAATGAGGTCTTGAAAATCTGGGAGGAAGCTGGATTGACCGCCAATGCTGCCGAGCTTGGGCCATATTTGAGCCAGCATCTCGAAAAGCTGCAAGCTCGTCATCCCATAATCGGGGATGTGCGCGGTATCGGTTTCATGCAAGGCATGGAATTTGTCCAGGACCGGGCCACCAAAGCCTCCTTTCCACCGTCGCTGCAAATTGCCCGGCGGGTTACGATGGCGGCCCTGGACGAAGGTTTGGTGGTCTATCCCGGCACGGGCGCGGTGGACGGCATCGAGGGCGACCATCTTCTGATTACCCCGCCCCTGATTATCACCCGCCCCCAACTGGACGAATTGGCGGAAAAGTTGGATAAAGCCCTGAGTCGAGTCGAGGCCGAGCTTCAGACGTTAAATCTAAAATCTAAAATCTAAGGTCGAAAGCCTCAGATTTCAGGTTTTAGATTTCAGGAGGAAAGATGAGCGAGAATCCGAAGATAACCGAAATCAGGCAGAGTGTCAAAAATTCCTACCAGGAACTAATTCAGATGATGGATAACGAACTAATCGAGCTGCCCACTGAAAACCTCTATCAAGCCCCGGATGCGGCGGGCCAGGAGTGGAGCGTAATGCAATGCTTTGCCCATATTTTGGAAATTATGCCATACTGGGGTAATCAGATAGCCCGCTTGGTCGCGTTGCCCGGTCAGGCTTTTGGGCGGGTGATGACCGACGAGGCCCGCAATCTGGCAATCAAGCAATATGGCAACGATAGATTGGAGCAAGCCAGAGCGGTATTGCCGTATTGTTATCTCCATCTGGACGCAATTTTGAGCAGTTTGAAGGATAGCGACCTCGAATTGACCGGGGTACATTCCCGATTTGGCGAAAAACCACTGGCCTGGTTTATGCATGAATTCGTCACGAACCACTTAGTCAACCATATCAAGCAACTCCGCGAATGTTTGACCGCAATAGCTTGAATTATTGCTCAAAAAAGATTAGGATTTATTTAAAAAATTTGCATTAGTTTGGTATAATAAGAAATACACCTTTATCAGGTGTGGAAACATTCTACTGACTGGCTCTACTGTTGCTCAGAACGGGACTCATGCCAATATAAATTACGGGTTAGCGGACAGGTTTCAGCCTGTCAGGTCTGGTTTGGGATTCACAACCGGCTTGAACCACTAATCGGATAATAAATAACCGCCAGGAGAACGTATGGTTACAGATGGTGAGCAACCTGACGGCCTCCTGCGAGTGCTGATGCTGGGTGAAATTTATAGCAAAGCGGGTCGCAAAGTTGTAGCTCGGCAAGTTCCTAAACTGCGCCGGGAATATCAGCTTGACCTGGTAATTGCTAATGGAGAGAGTGCAGCCGGAGGCTATGGTCTGACGATTAGCACGGTTGAAGAATTACTTAAAAATGGCATAGATGTAGTGACATCCGGGAGTCGGGTGTTCGATCAGCGCGAGATGGTCGAGTGGTTGCGAAGCGGGCCTGAAAAGCCAATTTTGCGGCCTTTGAACTATCCAGCTGGTACACCCGGCAAGGCTTCGTGTCGGGTCGAAACTGGCCGAGGCCCGGTGGAAGTCCTGAACCTGAATGGTCGAGTCTATTTCAATGAGATGGACTCGCCTTTTCGAGTAGTAGACGATTGGCTAGAAAAACGCGCTCAGGCCGGGAATAATATCCCGCTGGTCGTGGATTTCCACGCCGAAGCTACCAGCGAAAAGGTGGTACTGGGCTGGTATCTGGATGGTCGGGTCAGCGCGGTGCTAGGGACGCACACCCGCACTCCTACCGCCGATGCCCGATTGCTCACACAGGGAACGGCGCATGTCACCGATGTGGGGATGGTCGGGCCGCACGACAGTGTTGCCGGGCCGGAAGTGGAAGCGGCTTTGCGGCCTTTCCTGGCCCACCTGCCATTGAAAACCCGGTCAAGCAAACGCTCGGTGGGGCAAGTAGTTTTTAATAGTGTGCTGGTCGAAATTGACCCAAAAAGCGGAAGGGCGGTTGCCATCCGTCGCCACGACATGTTATGCGACGACGAATCGAACTAGCAATCGGTTGCAGCCGTATCAAAACGGTCAAATGTAACCATTTTCCAACTCACTCAAAGCCAACATTTTAGCTTGCCGAGTCGAGTCAACCTAAAGTCTATTCGTCACTATCTAACACGTTCTATACTGGTTTACGTGAAACTAACGACAAGGAGAGTAGCTATGGATCCCAATTACCAGAATTATCGCAGAAACGAACCCGGCCCAGGTATGGAAGCGGCTTACCCGGCGGAACGCCCGATGCAACCCAGCCACCAACCCGAATATACCCCGCATCATCGGCCCCCTAATCCCGATCTCGCCCCCGGTGAAGTAGAAGTCCTCAAGGTTTCGGGCAAGTCGCGGCCCAGTTCGGTAGCGGGCGCGATTGCCGGAGTAGTTCGTCAGGCCGGACGGGTCGAGATTCAGGCCATCGGCGCAGGTGCAACCAACCAAGCGATTAAGGCCGTAGCAATTGCCCGCGGCTATCTGATTAGCAGTGGGATTGATATTGTTTGCATCCCAGCTTTTATTGATGTGAGTATTGACAATGAAGAGCGTACCGCGATTAAGCTTTCGGTCGAGAAACGACCCGGCTACGGCATGCAGTAGGCCAAAAGGGGCGTATAAAGCGCCTCTGTTGCTGGCTATTTTGGTGGGGCTGCTATTAGCTGGCTGTGGGGAAACTGCGCCACCCGCGACTACTACTGCCGCCCCCATTTCATCCTCCCCAACTAATTCGATTGGACCTAGCCCGGCAGCTACGGCTGACCGGGCTGTTTTGCCGACTTCCAGTTCAGTCCCTGTCAGTTTACCGACGGCAACTGCAATTCCGCCAAACAAAACGGCGGCAGTCCCAACTGCCACCGCAATTTTACCCTCGGCTACCTCTATCCCACCAACCGCAATGCCAAAACCGGCAAATCTGCCACCACGCTATATTGATGCCATGCGCTCCCGCAGCTATGGCAATAGTGAAATCAAGCTGGACAAGCTCTATGAACAGACCGCCGCCTATACCGCCAATTTGATTTATTATCAAAGCGATGGACTGCGGATTAGCGGCCTGATGATGGTGCCAAACGGCCCGAAGACTAGCAAATATCCGGTAGCTTTAGTCAATCACGGCTACTTCGACCCACCCCAATACGATAGCGGCTGGGATACCGTCCGGGAGCTGCGTTATTTCGCCAGCCGAGGCTATATCACGATTGCCAGCGACTACCGCAACTATGCGCGCAGCGACAAAGGCGACAGTGACCGCGAACCGGGCTACACCAACGATATTTTTAACCTGATTGAGGCGGTCAAAAAGCTGCCCCAGGCCGACTCTACCAAAATTACGATTATGGGTCATAGTATGGGCGGCGAAATCACCCTGAATGCCCTGGTGGTCAGTAAGGACATAAAGGTAGCGGCCCTGTTCGGCTCGATGAGCGCCGATGCCAGCGATAATTTTTACGCCCGGCTGAAATGGCGCAACGGCGATACCACCGAAAAACGGCTCTATGGCGACCCGGCCCTAGTAGGCGAGGTCTACCGCCGTATTTCGCCCCTGACCTATTTCCCCGACATCACCGCCCCGGTTATCATCCACGTCGGTAGCCGCGATACTACAACTCCACCCGAATGGTCGGAGAAAATCTTCAAGAGCCTACAAACCCTGAACAAGCCGACTGAGTTCTATACCTATCCCGGCGAAGGCCACTCCCTGAACGGCGCAGCCTTCACCAGCGCGATGGATCGGACTTTGGCTTTCTTTAATAAGGCTCTTGGCAGATAGCTTTTTAAAAGGATGTAGGTGGCCCGGTGGTATAATTAACCCAATTACTAAAGTTAAACAGTTTGGTGGTGAAACATTATGCCAATGCAAAGTTTGACGGTAGAATTACCGGAAGCCTTATACAAGCAACTTGAACAACGGGCCGCTACTTCTAAACGCAGCATCGAAGCAGAGTTAGTGGGAGTAGTAGCATCGGTTATGGTAGGGGTTGGAGAACTTACCCCTGAATTAGCTTTGCGCCTGGAGCATATGAGATTGCTGGACGACCAGGCCCTTTGGAAAGCGGCTCGAAGCCAGCTTTCTAAAAAAGCTCTGGCTCAACTGCAAACCCTTAATTACAAACGTCAGCGCGAAGGTTTGTCCGAAGTCGAAGCCACTAAAGCCAATGATTTGTTACAGCAATACGAGCGGGTTATTCTTCTTCGCTCCCAGGCGGCCCGCTTGCTCAAGGAACGCGGTCAGGATGTTTCCGAATTAGAGAATGCTGGGTGAGCCAAACTTACATCCCTAAAGCTTTACGAACCAAAGTAGCTAAACAAGCTCGCTATCGCTGCGGTTATTGCTTAACCAGAGAAGCCATAATTGGAATGCCGATGCAATTTGATCATATTATACCGGAAGCTTTAGGCGGGCCAACTGTAGAAGATAACTTGTGGTTAGCTTGCTCTTTATGCAATGCTATAAAAGGCGACCGAATTAGCGCCGTTGACCCCATAACCGCGCAAATTGTAACTTTGTTCAACCCACGCCACCAAAACTGGTTGGAACACTTCGTTTGGTCAAAAGAGGCAGATTTAATTATAGGGCTAACTGAGGTAGGACGAGCAACTGTAGAAGCTTTGCAGCTTAACCGAGAGCTACTGGTACAAGCGCGTAAAAACTGGATAATTCCCGGCTGGCATCCTCCTAAAGATTAGGTGTGCCACTTCATGGTTTCCCTAATTCATTCCTGAATGTGTAGCACATTTCCAGGTTTGAAATTACAAAATGGGGTTTTGCGGCTGGAATTGACAATTCAAACCTCAAATTCAAAACTATTCCCCCTATCCACCTATCCTGACATCCTGTACCGCGAAGCTGATGCAACGGAAATCGGGGCTGTTGGGGATGTAATCTACCGGGTGGAGGCAGCCTTCCACCGAATGAAGCTCAATCAGGTTTTGACCGGGCGGGAGATTCAGGGCAAAGCGGGCCGTGAACGGTTTCCAGGGTTCTTTACCTTCGATCCGGCCTACTGGCTGTCCGTTCAGGCGCACTTCTATCGTCTGAGGCCGGATATAGGGGGTGACCTGCAAACTGAGATTGGTCGGGCCGGGCGTTCCCGGTGTGACCTGCAATTGTCCGTCCTGGGAAACTAAGCGCAACAACCGCCCGTCATCACTCTTGCCTAGCCCAGCATTCCAGCCCTCGCCCAACCGGATGCGATAATTTCCGGCGGCGACGGGCGGCGGAGTGTAAGTCGCCAGCGGTAACAACCGCCACACCAGCAATCGCTCGCCTTTTACCACTTCCTGCGAAGTCGGCGGGCCAAGTTGCCGGACAACATAGTCCTCAATCCAGGCAAAGGCTTTGCGGCTGGTACGCACCGTAACATAGCCGATTTTGCTTTCCACTAGCATCTGCCGAAAGGTCAGGTCAAGCGGGAAAATCTCCGAGCCACCGGGCGCATTTAGCACCTGTCCATTGTTAATCACCGCCGAACTTTCCGCCGTATTAAACATCCCCAGATAGGTCGCCTGGTCCCAGGATAAACTCATCCGGTTGGAGCTACGGGTCGCCTCCCCCCCGATTAACCGCTTTTGATGAAAAATCTGGTAAAAGAGCGATTGGCTTCGGCTGTCCAACGGCAGTTCCAGCACCTTGAAATCGCCCGATTCGGCGGCAATCTCGCGGTAGGCCTGCGGAATAACAATTGGGTCAGTCGGCAAGGGCGGGCTGAAAACCAGACTTTCCACCAGCGCCACAACCATCACCCCGCCGAGTAAAAGCCAACCCCAAAGCGGTCTTTTAAGGCGTGACAACATCCAGGTCAGGCTAAAAGCCGCCATAAGCGCCAGCCCCAACTGGACTACCAGACTTATCCGACTGGGAGCGCGAAAGGTCGGCAGTAAAGGCAACTTGCCATAAATGTAGGCGTAGGGCAGATTCGGCCCGATTTCGTTCCCGGCGATATGCAAGCGCGGGCCGAGCGCCAAAACAAAGCCGGTTGCAATCAGCCCTGCCAGAAAAAAGACCACCCGATTGCGTACTCTCGGCAACCAGGGCGCAACCAGCCCTAATAATATCAGGAGATAGCCGGGGAAAATAGCCTCCTCAATCAGATAAAAACTCTTGAAGTTGGCATAGACCGGGGCGGTCAAGCCGCCAAAAAAGGGATTTTGGGGGTCGGGCAGCAAGAAGGCCAGCAAATCCGCCGAAAAGTCGCGTACATCGTTGGAGAGATAGCTGACCGACTGGCTTACATCCGCGTCAAGTTTCAGAAAAAAGCTGTAAAACGGAGTCATCAGCGCCAGCCCGACCCCAAACGCCAGCCCAAAATAGCCGGGGGTAGGCCAGCGCCAGAAAGTCCGCCGCTCGACGGTAGCGAACCAGACCAAAGCGAAGACCGTCACCGGAAATACAAAATAGCCCAGATAATATAGGTCGGAGAGGCCCGCCAAAGCGAGGCCTAACCCCAACCAAAGGGCGTTGGGCCACCCCGGACGGCGCTGCAAAGCCATCAGCCGCCACAAATAGAACGGCAGCCACTGTACCGTCACCAGCCCCAAATGGCCTTCGGTGCGGGATAAATGGTAGGTCGAGAAAGCGAAAAAGAACCCCGCCGCGAAAGCCGCCCCCCGTGAGCGTCCTTCCAGGAGGAAATCCGCCAGCCGATACGTCCAGAAGCCCGCCAAAGGAAACGAAATCAGCACCGCCAGATTAAAGGCCGCTACTGCCCCGAACAGCCGGACAAAAGGCCACATCAGCACCCCGTTAAGCACGCTACTGATGAGAACCTGCACATCCGGCAACAGAGCGTACATCAAGTTGCTGCGGCTGGGGTCGAGACCCTGTTCCAGCGCCCGCCCGTACCACCACATATACCACATATTCTGATAGCTATCGCCGTAAGCGCCACTGCCGTGCAAGTGCGTCCCCATCTGAAATATCAAGGGAAAGGTTATTACTAGCGATAACCCGATGTAGAAGGCCATTGCCAGCCAGTGCGGATGTCGCGCCAACCTCATTCTAAAGTCTGGTACGGACGGGGCGGCGATTTTCTCCTGACTAATCGGCGGGGTCGCATCAATCATCCTACTTTGATTCCTTCCGGGCTGGGCTGATTACTTTCGGTTTTGGGTGGTAAAGCGTCGGCTTGGGTCAAGTCAAGGGCCGGGGCGGGCCGCAAATAGAGCCACCCAACCCACAGACACACCGCAATACCCATCCCGGAAAGAACATTCTGGGTCAGGTCGGCGTGGAGAAAGTGCCGCCAGAAAAAGAAATTGTTGGGAACCGGGTCGCGGCGTTCCGGGATATAGGCATAGAGCAGGTTGAGGCAAAATATGGCATTAAAGAGCAAAGCCGGGCGATACAAATCGCGCCGATAGAGCGCCGCCAGCACAATAAAGCCCAGCCCGAAATAAAGATACCGCTCGTGAATCTTGACCCAAAAAAAGACGATAAAGCTCATTATAACCGCCGCCGCCAAAAACCACTCCATACCACTGCGGGCCAGCCGCGCTATCGAGCCAGGGGTAGTCTCGCGCCGGATAGCCGCATTGCGTCGCCAACAGACCAGCAAAACCACTATATAGACCAGGCCGACGCTCAAATAGCTGATACTCAGTAGCGGTTGGGGGACTTTCAGGCGGTCGTAGCCCAGCAGATGCAACAGATTAAAAGTGCGAATACCGCCCCAATCCGACTCGCCGCTCACTACTGGCTGCTCCCAAAATATCCTGAACACCTTGTAATCGTAGGCGAAACCCGCTCCGCCGCTTATCGCCACCAATCCCAGACACAGGCCGCCGTATAACAGGGCTTTGAGCCAGCCAAAGCGCCATTGAAAGGTCAGAGCGTAGAGCGGTAGCAAAAGCCAGCTTTGGGCCTTGAAAATGACCGCAAAAGCCTGGATTCCAACCGACCCAAGCGGCTTGCCCCAGATGACCAGTAGTAAGGCTGCCGCCATCAGCAGCAGTAGCCAGCCATCGGCCTGTACCCAAACTGCCGGGACAAACAGCAGCGAGAGGCAGAAGCCAAATAATAGCACCGTCCGGGCCAGATGTTCGCGCTGTACTCCGCTCCGCGCTCCGGTCAGCCAGACCATCGGTATCAGGAACAGCAGGGCCGAACCCATCAACAGCTTGAGCGGGGTTTGATTATACAAAATATTAAAAGGCTGGGTGATAAGTCCATAAAGATAAAGCTGGAAAACCGAGCCGGGGGGATAGACTAGCCGAGGGGCATAGCTGTAAGTGCCAAACGGCCCGTATTGCATGGTCGGAGCTAAGACCTCCCGGAAATAGAAAATATCGCCCGCCAACCCCGGCGCAAGCACGAAGAAACCACAAAGCGCGGCGATGGCGGCGTACAGGGGGAGGACTGAGGACTGAGGACTGAGGACTGAGGTTTTAATCGTAAATCGCGGCCTCGCCCCCTTTGGGGGTAAATCGCGGCCTCGCCCCCTTTGGGGGTAAATCCTCTGTCTTCCATCTTCCGTTTTCCGTCTTCCGTCTTCTCTTTCCCCCGACCCCCAGATTGCGGCTGTGCCGACGAGTAGGAGCGCGTCTATGAGTTGCCACCAGGCGGAATAGAGCAGATAATTTGCCATTGCGCCCGCCAGGAAGCCGATGGGAGCGACTATCAGGGCCAGTTCCAGTGGCCCAAAATTTACCAGAATACCCCACCACGCCAGCCCAACCAGCAGAATAACCAGAGCCGGGAAAAGCGGCTGGGTAAAAACCGCCAGAATCAGGCCGCTCTTGCTGACGACGATGGTCGCGCTTTGAAGCCGTACCCCCAGTTCGCGGTTGTCGCCCGCCACCCGAAAGCCATTGACCTTGAGTTCCAGAATTAATTCATCCGAGCTATCGCCGGTTATTGCCGGGATTTTGATTTGATACTCGCGGTAGCCGCTTTTGTCGGGCGAATATTCCAGGGTGGTTAAAGGTAGCGTAGCATTGCCCCGAATTTCACTTATCTCAACCCTGGCCGGAGGTGAGCCGGGCGGACGGTCGAGCAGCAGATTCAGCCGTAGAAAAGCGGGGGCAAATCGTGGCAAATCGCGGTAAATCAACCGCAGATTGGGCTGCGTCCAGATATAAGCTGTCCCGTCGGCTTGCTCTAGTTTGCCGCCGCTATAGTCGGTCAGGCGGGTCTCGATGGTATGGATTGGCACGAGCGCCAGCCAGAAACAGGCTATCCCGACCCCTAGCGTTAATAAGCCTTTCAGCCAATTCGGACTGAGAAAACTAAATTTATTCTTCTGTCGTCGAGCTTCTTTAGGTTTCATCGGTGGTTAAATTTAATTCTCTATCCGGGCGCAAGTAAAGCCAGATTAGCCAGCCACAGGTTAAAATGCCAGCGACACACAAAAGGTTGCGGCCCGCGTCGGCATGCATAAAATGTCGCCAGAAAAAGAAATTATTGGGAATCGGGTCGCGGCGTTGCGGCAAATAGGCGTACAGCAAATTGAGCGAAAATAGCAGGTTGAGCAACAAGGCCGGTTTGAACAAAGCCCGGCGGTACAGGGTCGCCATTAGCAAAAACCCCAGGCCGTAATAGAGATACCGCTCGTGCATTCTAATCCAGAAGAAAAAGACCGAACATAGCACTACTGCCGCTCCCAAAAACCATTCGGCCCCTAGCCGCGCCGCCAGGGTGGTCGCGTCCAACTCTTTTTCCTGCCGCAGTGCCACTCTGCGCCGCCCCGCTACCCATAATACCACCAGATATATCAACCCGACCATCCCATAGCTGATACTCAAGAGAGGTTGCGGCACTGCCGTACCGTAGCCGGGGCGCAAGGCATCGTAGCCCAGGAGGTGCAGCATATTAAAGCTGCTGACTCCGGGCCAATCCACCTGTTCGGTCACGCCAGGCTGACCTAAAAAGAACTGAAATTCCTTGAGACTAAAAGCAAAGCCTGCCGCCCCTAATATTACCGCCAGACCGACGCATAAAGCCCCGCCGATTAAAGATTTCTTGAACCCAAAGCGCAAAAAATAGCTGAAACCGTAAAAAGGTAGCAAAAACCAGGCTTGCGGCTTGAATATCAAGGCATAGGCCTCGACTGCCGCCGATGCCAGGGGCTTGCCCGCGATGGTCAAGGCCAGCGGCAGAGCCATCAACCATAAGAGCCAGCTATCCGACTGCACCCATACCAATGGAATAAACATAAACGATAAGCTGAAACCGAACAGCAGCAAAGTGCGATGTAATTGCTCACGACTGAGGCCAGTGCGCCGCCCAATCCACCATATCAGACCGATTATGAGGAGTAGGCCAACCCCCATCAACCCTTTGAAGCTTGCATCCTCGAACTGGAAGCCAAATGGTTGGGTCAAGAAGCCATAGCCCGCGAAAAGATAGACTACTCCTGGGAAGTGGTTCAGGTTGACGGCGTGGGAATATACCCCAAACGGGCCGTTTTCCAGAATCGCCTTGAGCCAGCCCTTCATGTAGAAAATATCGCCGGGCCAGCTAGGGGCAACCACGAAAAAGCCGTAAAAGACGAGGATGGCGGCGTACAGGGGAAGGACTGAGGACTGAGGACTGAGGACTGAGGTTTTAATCGTAAATCTTTTGAGCCGATCATGCTCCGCCTTCCGTCTTCCGTAGACCAGGGCTAGGCCGACCAGAATGAGGCTATCCAGCAAGAGCCACCAGCTTGAGTAAATCAACTGGTTCGCTAGGCCACCTGCCAGGAAGCCGACTGGGGCTAACAGCAGAATGGTTTCCAGGGTGCGAAAGCCGACTAGATAGGCCCATAGCGCCATGCCAATCAATAAAATGAGGGTTGCCGGAAAGAGCGGCTGCTTGAAGACTGCCAGAATCAAGCCGCTTTTGCTGACCGAGAGGCTGGCCTGGGCCAACCGCACCCCTAACTGCCGGGTATCGCCTGTCACCCGAAAACCGTTGGACTTAAAATCTAAAAACAAGTCTTCCCGAAAATTTTGGCTGGCGGGGATTGTTATCAAATATTCCTGAAAACCGCGCTTTTCAGGCGAATATTGCAGATTGAGCAAAGCCAGTGGAGCTTGACCTTCCTGAGTTTCGGCTACTTGCAATTGAGCCGGGGGCGCATCGGCGGGGCGGTCAAGCGACAGCGATAATTTCAGGTTTATCGGGGCGAAGCGCGGTAAATCGCGGTAGCCCAAACTTAGCTGCGGGCGCAACCAGATATAAGTGGTATTATCGGCCTGCTCAATTCTGCCATCGGTGTATTCTTGTAGCGCGGTTTGGACGGTATGAACCGGAACAAGCGCCAGCCAAAAGCAAGCTGTCCCGATTAAGACTGCCAAAGCCGTCCCAAACCAGCCCTTCGACCAAAATGGCGCGGCGGTTTTGGTGGATATGACGCTTTCGTTTTGAGGCAGTAGGGTTTTACTCAATCTTCCCGATGCTCTAATTTCTCGACCTGAGCTTTATGATAGACCGACCAATTTTAGGGGTAAGCTGGGGTAGTGTCAAATAGAGTTTAGGAAGGGTGGAAATAGTTTGCCAGATTGCTGCCAGTATAATAGACGCGACCTACCTTAATCAGGGCTTCGACATTGAGGGCCACCGAATAGAAAGAGAATATGAGTTCTATCTAAATCTTTCCATAGCATCGCTTAAATTTAATCCCACTTCCACATGGACATCCGCC
Source organism: Chloroflexia bacterium (assembly GCA_038245615.1). Taxonomy (GTDB): domain Bacteria; phylum Chloroflexota; class Chloroflexia; order Chloroheliales; family Chloroheliaceae; genus 54-19. Next base: position 47,938 of record JBBRSG010000034.1, read on the forward strand.
GGAGCTACTGGCGGTTGGTTCACTAGCGATGGAACAAACAATTATGCCGTTTTAGCCCAGGCTCTAGGCTCAACCAGTATTGGAGTTTATGAGAGTGGTAAAACGGTGGGGGTAAAAGGAGTATCCAGTGATACTACTGCCGGGGCTGCCGCCGTCCGAGGCCAGGAGACCTGGAATGCTACGAATCTACCAGACCACTTGGTTGGGCCTTTTGAGCCAACCAGTTCTGCTCAAATTCTACCGGCGACTGGTAGCCTAAACTAGAATGTAATCGTCCGCCATTGTAAATCCGAGACATCCAGTCCTTCAGCCCGGTTTCTACCTCTGCCAGATTTTGATACTCCTCTAAATAGAGCTTCTCGTAACTGACCGTTTTGTTGAAACTCTCAGCAATCCCATTTTCCTGGGGCCGACCAGGACGACTATGCGAAACTACCGCGCCTATCTGAGCCAGCTGAGCTCGATATTGTCCACTGGTGTAGTTACTCCCGTGATCACTATGATGAATCACTCCCGCCCCAGGCTGCCGCTGTGCGATTGCCATTTGGAGAGCTTTGAGGGTTAAAGCGGTATCATTTAATTTATTCCACTGTAGCCGGCGGCGAGAGCAACTTACACCTTCCCCGCGTAAAGTGGCATGGATGCGAGGGCTACCATAGGTCTGGCGAGACTGTTCAAACACCGTTTCAAGCTGGACGGTTAGCTCCTCATCAGCTTTTTGACGACGGCTAGGTTGGCGTTTTCGCCACTCGTAATAGCCGCTTTCGCTTACTTCCAGCACCTCGCACAGCACTCGTATCGGAAATTCTAGCCGATGTTCTTCGATAAACTGGTATTTCACTTTTGGCCGGGCGGCCTGCTTGCGATGGCGATGGCTTTTTTTACCCACCGGGTACCCCTTCGGGACAAAATATCCCTTTCTTGACGCAGCCTTTCATTCTCGATGCGGAACTGGTGAAACTCTTGCTCGGTCGGGGTTTGGTGGCCTTTGCCGGGGAAAGCCTCTTAACCCTGAGCGGAGAGTTGTTTGCGCCAGGTATAGAGGCTGCCATCACTGATACCTAACTCCTCGGCAATCACAGCCCCGCTCTTGCCGCTGGTTTCCAGTAGATTGACCGCTTCCCGCTTA
>JBBRSG010000035.1:0-48678 GCA_038245615.1 Chloroflexia bacterium
GTCGAAAATTGAAGCTCAGAAGAGATCGGGGATAAACAAGCTGTTCAGGATTCTATAATCTATCCTGTCAATCCTGTACATCCCTGTTAAAATGTATTTTAAAGGAGGAAGCAAGCAATGGCGCTCAATAATATGTTTGACCTGACTGGCAAAGTGGCGCTGGTGACGGGGGCGAGTCGGGGTATCGGCGAAGCGATTGCCGTGGGGATGGCCGAGGCCGGGGCGGATTTGGTAATTGCCTCGCGGCGACAGGATGGCCTCATGCCGGTGGCGGCCCAAATCGAGGCGCTGGGCCGCAAGGTGGTAGTTGTGCCGACCAATGCCGGAGAAAGTGACCAGTTGGAAGCCCTGGTCGCTAAAGCCGTCGAAGCTTTTGGCGGAGTGGATATTTTGGTGAATAACGCCGGTATCAGCCCGGCCTTTGGCCCATTAGTTGAGGCCGATGATAGATTGGTCGAAAAGATTTTCAAGGTAAATGTTTTCGGTTATGTGAAACTGGCCCAGCTTTGCTATCCTCTGATGAAAGCACGCGGCGGCGGCAAAATCATAAATATTGCCTCGGTTGCCGGTCTGAAACCGGGCAAAGGGATTGTGGCCTACAGCATGTCCAAAGCGGCGGTAATTTCGCTGACCCAGGGGCTTGCCAACGAACTCGGCCCGGACAATATCCAGGTCAACGCTATCGCCCCCGGTATCGTCCGCACCAAGATGGGCAGCTACCTGATTGAAAATGAGCATATCGGTGGCCCGGCCCTGGCCGCGATGCCGGTTGGTCGGTTTGGCGAACCCCAAGATTTGGTCGGGTTGGCGCTTTATTTATCTACTGCCGCCAGCAATTGGGTGACTGGCACGGTCAGCGTCATAGACGGTGGTCAGAGCATCGGCGGGGTTATCTAAAAAGGGGAAAAATTTGTACCCACTGTTAGAGGGCAAAAACGCCCTAATAATGGGGATTGCCAACAAATGGAGTATCGGTTGGGGCATCGCTAAGGCCCTATCCGAGGCCGGGGCGAACCAGGTCTTTACCTACCGCCGCGACCACTCCAAACGCGCCCTCACCCGGCTGAACCAGCTCCTGAAACAGCCGGGCCATATTGTCGGCCCGTGCGATGTCCAAAATGAGGCGGAAATGGCCCAGGTATTTAGCGAAGTCGAAACCCATTTCGGTGGCAAGCTGGATATTCTGGTACACTCGATTGCTCACGCGGACCCTAAAGACCTGACCGGAAATTTCCTCGATACCTCGCGGGCGGGTTTTAGCTTTGCCAACGATGTCAGCGTCTATTCGCTGATAGATGCGGCCCGCCGCGCTCGGCCCTTGATGCAGCACGGCGGGAGTATTATTACTATCTCGTTTCACGGCGGTGAAAAGGTTGTCCCTGATTACAAAGTGATGGGCATAGCTAAATCCGCCCTTGAAGCTTCGATGCGCTATCTGGCAAATGAACTTGGGCCACACGCCATTCGGGTCAACGCGATTTCGGCGGGGCCAATCAAGACTCTGGCCTCGTCCGGGGTCAAGAACTTGCGCTCAATGCTGGATTTTGTAGAGAAAGCCGCCCCTTTGCGCCGCAATATTGACCTGGCCCAAATCGGCAATACCGCCGTTTTCCTGGCGAGTGAGCTTTCCAGCGCGATTACCGGGGAAGTCCTGCACGTAGATAGCGGGATGCACATTCTTGGGGTCGGGCCGGGGAGTCCGAATCCTTAACCTTAAATATTTCCTAACCGTCTGTAATTTTCTATAATTTCCGGTTTTAGCCTATTCTCTATTTTTCTCATTGCCGATTACAGGTCGTTCTATCTCAATCTGTAACCCTGGCTGATTTCCTGCGTTTATAAATAGGTTAAGTTATATATCGGCAAATGAGCGCCCGGCTCATCAGGAGTGAGAGAAAAGAGAAGGTTAAAAGGGAAACAATGATGAAACGATTTGGGAAAAAGGTAATTTTGTTGGCTATTGTCAGCAGTCTGCTGCTGATAGGGTTGCTGGCGGCGTGCGGCGAGGTAGCAACCTCGGTGGTGGTCGCTCCCACCGTCACCCCCGGTACGACCCAGGCGGTTACTACGGCAGCCGCTCCTACCAGCGCGGCGGGGGCAACCACTGCCCCTATTGTCGTACCACCGACAGTCACCAGTGCCGCAACTAGCGCGGCAACTATCGGCCCGACGACCAGCGCCCCGATAGTGACGACCAGTCCGACGGCGACTGCCACCAGCGCCCCGCCTGTCACCCCGACCCCGGCAGCGACGGTGCTGACCGTCCCTAGTGGCCCTAGCCCGACGACAGTTGTTCCCCGCAATAGTCTGGCCTTTATCGCTGAGGGTAGCTTGTGGCGGTTCGACCCGGTTTCGGGGACTAAAACCGGGTTATTTCAGGCTCAGAACGGCGCGAAAGCTGTAGGCCGGATAGCATGGGCCACCGATGGGCTGATTGCTTTTGCGGTGCAGACCAAAGCCGATGGGCCAACCCAGCTTTACATAATTAATCCAGCTACTCCTGAAACCAAAACGATTGTACCCGCCGCCAATAGTGCCAGCGATAGCGAGCCAAACTGGTCGGCGGACGGCAAATTGCTGGCCTTCACCCGCAAAGCTGGCGGCAAAAGCGAAATCTGGGTAGCGGCCCGTTTCAATCTGACCCCTCGCAAGCTTGCTAACGGACAGTACCCGGTTTTTGCCCCAGATAGTCGGCGGATAGCTTTCCTGACCGAAGGGACGATTAAGCCGGGTCTGGCCGCGCCACAGGGGAACGCGCTGCACCTGATTAACGATGCCGGGGAGAACGAGTGGGAGCCAATCAACGTCGCTAAAATCCCGCAAGACCTGACCAGCCTGGGCTATCCCTTTAATCCCGATACCTTTGCGCTTCAGTCCCCGACCTGGCTGGACGGCGGCAAAACGTTGGCCTTTACCGCCCAGGGTCATAGCGGGTTGGTCATTACCATCAATTCCAGCACCGGCAAGGACTTGAAGTTTTGGGATACCGCCCACGAGGGCGGCTTTGGGATGACCGATAGCGTAGCGGGTGGGAGTATGCTGGCGTTCCAGGCTTACCCGCCCAGTGGTACGCCTTCGATTTCGCTGATAAACACGGCGGGTAAACCCGACCTGACCAAGCCGGTGACAATGAGCGTGGGCGGCGCGAGCAAAAAAGCCGTCGCCCTCTATCCGGCTCTCAACGAAACCGGGACGCAGTTGGCCTATTTCAAACTAAGCGGGGCAAGTGGCAGCGAAGCCGACCTGAAAGATGCCAAAGGTTCGCTGATGATAGCCCAGCTCGTCAATGGCAAGCTGGAAGAAAAAGAGCTGCTGAAAACCAACGTCCAGAGCATCGCCTGGCTGAAATAGCCCGGCTTAAATGAGATCTGGACATAACACGAACCCAATATTTGGATTTATGACCTGCCCGCTCTAAATAATTACCCGCTCCGGCATGAGGTCGTCGCCTTGCTGGAAGCGGGCCGGGCTGAACTCGCTTATATCAATGGTGTGGGCCGCGCCGTCCAGGATGATTTCGGACATCAGCAGGCCGGTGGCGGGGCTTTGCAACAGCCCATGGTCGCTAAAGCCAGTCGCTACATAAAAATTATCTAGTTCCGGCACTGCTCCGATGAGGGCGTTATTGTCGGGCGAAGAATCATAAAGCCCAGCCCAGGCGTTACGAATCTGCAAATTCTCGAAAGCCGGGACGCGCTCGATAGCGTGTTCGACCACCGTACTGAGCCAATCCCAATCGGGGCTGGTATCGAAGCCAACTGGCTGGCGCGGCCTGATTTCGCCAAAAAGATAGCCCGCCCCTTCCCGCCGGAAATAAAAGCCCGTTTCTACATCCACCGTGACCGGGATATGGGGCGGCAGGGGGGCCGTGGCCTCGGCGTAATAAAGATTGCGACGCAAAGGCCGTACCGGAATATCCACCCCGGTCATCTGCCCAAGCCGCCCGCTCCACGCCCCGGCGCAGCCGATTATCAGGTCGGGCCGCACCGGGCCGTTAGTGGTTTGCACCTCGATGATTCGGCGGTTGTGGCGTTTAAGGGCGGTGACGGCACAATTTTCCCAAAAACGCGCTCCCTGCTGGCGGGCTTGGCGGGCAAACCCCTGGATAACTTCGTGCTGGCTACCGTGTCCGTCGCGGGGAGTAAAAGTTGCCCCCAAAATTCCCGTCTGGTTCAGCCCCGGAGATAACTCGGCGGCTTCGGGCGCGGTCAGGACGCGGACTTCTACTCCCAACCGCCTTTGCAAAGCCGTATGTTCCTGAAAGGCCTGCCAGTCGCGCTCTTTGGTCAAAAGAAAAAGATAGCCAACTTGCTGAAAATCCAGGTCGCCGTCGTTTTCGTCCAGCCCTAGCCGGGCTTTGAAGTTCTCAAAGAAATCGAGCGAGTATTGAGCCATGCGAATATTAGTCGGGTTGGAAAATTGCTGACGGATACCGCCCGCTGCTCGGCAACTCGCCCCACTCGCAATCGTATTTTGCTCAACCACCAGCACATCCCGCAACCCGCGCAGAGTCAGGTGATAGGCAATGCTGCACCCAACAATCCCGGCCCCGATGATTAGCACCTGGGGACTAGGTTTCGATTTTTGAGTTTTAAGTTCCATAAGTGCAAGTTCTACCTGATTAGGCCGGGGCGGTTGGTTGGCGGAAGCGGAAGGCCAACCCGACACTTGCCAGCAAAATCAGCAGGCCAAAACTTAACAGGGCGCTAAAGCTGCCAATCTGGTCGGCGATAAAGCCAATCAGGATGCTGGGCAGCCCGAATCCCAGGTAAGCAAACAGAAAATAGCCCGAAACTGCTCTGGCCCGTTGTTCGCCGCCTCGCCGCGAAATCACCGCCAGCCCCCCCAGATAAGTAAACCCGTAACAGGCTGACCCCGCCAGCGCCGCGCCTGCCAGTACCAACCCGATTATACCAAGCCACGTCCCCAACGCCAAACAAGCATAGCCCAATGGTATCAGGATGAACCCCGCCAATAGCGCCCGGCGGGATGACATACGCCGGGCTAAGGGCTGAAATGCTACTCCTGTTCCGTTGACCAAAAAGAGAGCCAGACCGCTCCAAGCCGTCAGATTATGTTGGGCTAGTTGGACCGGAACGGCGGTAATGACCATACTGGTCACGGCCCAGGCGACCCCAATCGCCAGCCCAATCGGGATGCTACCGGGCGGATAATAGGGTAATCGCACCATTGCCGCCCGATTAATTGGGCGCGATTCGGGTAGCCCGAAAGTCAGCAAGAGGCAACTCAGGTTCATTATCAGGATTACCCAATAGCTCACCGGAATATAAGTAGCCTCTGGCGTTCCCGGCTGCAAACGCAGTATCAGTCCGGTGAATAAAGCTCCACCCCCAAACCCTAACGAGGTGGCGATAGCTACAACTACGGCGGCGCGGGTCGGGCCGTCCGGTTGCTCCAACTTTTCCGCCAGATATGCTGTACCTGCTCCCACGCTCAAGCCGACCCCGATGCCCTGGATTATGCGGGCCACAAACAGAGTATAAATCGTGGGACTGATTATCATCATCAGGGTCGCCAGCGTCCCGGCGACCAGCCCGGCGATTATCACCGGCTTGCGCCCCAGCCGATCCGAAATCCCGCCAAAAAAGATTAGCATGGGGAGTAGTCCGGCGACATAAGCCGCAAAAACTACTGCCGTCAGCCCATTGCCAAAATTGGCGGCCTGAGCGTAAGTGAGGTAGAGCGGTACTTCCAGATTGACCGCCAGCGTCACCGAAAGCAACGAAGCAGCTACTACCAAAACTGGCACTTTCATGATTTTATATTCTCCAATGAAGTCGGGCGCAAGCCCGGAAGTTTTATATCTTTGAAAAAATTTACTGAGTAAATTTTTTCAAAGATATAAAAACATGTTTGTGGTGGTATCCCAAAATACTTTGGCGCTATATAGTCGCCTTGAGTGCATAGTTACTCTCGATTCATGATAATATATTTGATAGAGTTAAGTAATCGGGATTTTCGTTAGTCATAGGACTTTTGCTTGGGACGATTTTCTGATTTGAGGAGAATAGGGCTAAACCCCAATTTATCAGTGAAAGCCCTAAGTCAGAACTGTTCAAGCGGATTGCGAAAGTCCCCAAAGGTTGAAATGCCAGGGAGTTAGTGTGAACGTCAGAGAATTGCCGCAATATGGTCTGGAAGCCGTCCGCCGGGGGGTAAACCGGGGGCTGCCACTCATTCGCAAAGCCGCGCCTGCCCCGCCCGATTTGCTGCCCGATGTCATCCGTCCTCTGATTATCTTGCCGGGTATCTTGGGAACTTGGCCGCCGGCGCTTGCTCCTCGAGGTCGGCTTGACCCGATTTCCAAAATTTATCAAAACTGGCTGGATGCTTTCCAGCGTCTCGGCTATGTGCCGGGCGTATCGCTCTTTGCTTTTCCCTACGACTGGCGGCGCAAGATTTCCGACCTGGCAACCGACCTGGCAACCGAAGTCGAGCGCATCCAGCAGCTTTCGCCCGCGCTGGCGCTCCGAAAATCACGGCTGGCGGTAGATTATAGCCGAGTAGATTTGCTGGGCCACAGCATGGGCGGGCTGGTAGCGCGGGCCTATATTCAAAGCGATTATTATAGTCAAACGGTGGCCCGGTTGGGGCTGGTCGCCGTCCCGCAGCGTGGTTCGGTGGCGGCCTACTATGCCTACGAGGGCGGCGATACCAGCCTGATTGGAGTGCCAACCGAAGGAGCGCAACTGATGGCGGCCCTGATTGATACCTTTGAAACCCGACCAGTGGGCCAAAAACTCCGGCGGATTTACCAAAATGTTCGCCACCAGAATATGCCAGAACTTTATAGCTATACCCGCCAAAATTTCTTTTCGATTCGGGATTTATTGCCGCTGGGAGCGCAAAATTATCTGTATCGGCAAGCGGAAGGCGAACAAGCGCAGACCTACCCTTTTGGTTCGCCGCCGGGCTACCCGGTCAATCGCTGGCTGGAGGAGTTCAATCGCCCTGAAAAAGTAGCCGCCCTCGACCAGTTGGAAGAAATCTTCTGTCTGTACAGTTCATCTAATCCCACCCTGACCCGAATTCAGGTTGAAGCGCCCGCCAAAGCGCCGCTCTACAATTTTGGCGAACCGATAGCCCGACAACCGAAGGATAATTTTGGGCCGGGCGATGGGATTGTACCGGCTTTTTCGGCCCGCCTGCAATTACCCGACCTCAAGCCGGACGGTCAGCCCTGGCAAGTGCGGCTAAGGCAGGAAGACCTGTCCAAAGTCCTTGACCGCCCGATGAACCATGTCGAAATTGCCGCCGACCCTTCCCCGGTGCGCCACTTGCTGGGCTATTTTGTGCGGCCCGGTCTGGCCCAACCTGACCGCTCGATTTGGGATGGCCCGCCCCTCGCGGCCCGTAAGCCGAATTATGCAGCTTTGTTTCTTTAAAAGCAACAATCCAATCCAGCCCATTCTCGAAGGGCGACCCCCAGGCTGTTCCACATCTTATTAAAGCTCTCAAAGATAAGAAGGATAGCGTGCGCTGGGATGCTGCCGAGGCTCTAGGCAAGATTGGCGACCCCCGCCCTCTTCCCGATTTGGAAAGAGTAGCGCGGGAGGATACTGGTGAAACTGCTGGGGGTAGTAAGGTCAAAGATGCTGCCGATTACGCTATCATAAGCATTAAAGGGCGGCAAGATTAAGAAGCGAGAGAACAACACGGGCTAAGATTTGCCCTGTATCCGGCTTTCTGCTACCCTATCCCCAGGTATACGCGCTGAAAATCTCATTTATTATCAGGAGGTCAAATCCCGGCTGATAATCTTTCCCATACCACATAATCGCCGCCGTTGAGCCGGACGGTCTCTTTTTGGCGGTAGTTGGCTTGAATCTGCTCCTGGATGAAGCCGGGCAGGAAATAGCCGTGTAGCAGGATCAGGCTAAAGCGGCGCTCCTGAATCATGCGCTTTAATTCCTCACCCTGCCACAACCCGGCCTGATGAAAGACCAGAATATTGCTGGGATTGGTCACAACCTCGTAGCCATTGACCATCGCAAAGCTGGCCTCCTCGGTCAAGACTGGCGGCGGGGCGGCTTTGACCAAATCCGCCAGATGCTGTCCGGCGGCGCGGTCAGCCTCGCTCGGCAACCTGCCGAACAAGACATAATTCCCGCTATGGCCCTTGATAAAATCCTGCCAGGGGTGCGGCACTTCCGGGCTGTGGAAGAAGAGGAGGTTTTGGAGGAAAAGCAGGGAAAGAAGGACTGAGGACTGAGGACTGAGGACTGAGGGGCTTAATCGAAAATCGAAAATTCCCCTCGGTCTTCGGTCTTCGGTCTTCGGTCTTCCGTCCTGCCTTTCCCCCGTTCCCTGGTCTTTGATTTTAGATTTTAGATTTTCGATTGACAGGGCCGCCGCTATGGTGAGGGCCGCTATATTAGAATAGAAATAGGTTTCGGAAGCGCCGAATTTGCCGACTAATAGGCTACCTAGCCCGGTGGCTATTAGGTAGCAGAGCCACAGGCTGACCCGCGCTTTGCTTCGCAGGGTGGTGAAAGCGTAAATCGCGGCGAGTATTAGCAGGGGGGCGTGCATCAGACCGTAGGCCGTCCATTGTTCGCGGAGCTGGCGGGGTAGATAATCATTCAGGTTGACCTTAATCAAGTTGACATAAAACTGATGAGCGGTCAGGCGGTCAATCACCAAAAAGAGGCCGCCGCCGATTGCCCCGAATATTAAGCCGCAAATAATCGCGAGTTTGGGCCGTCGCCATAATAGAAACAAAAACCCCGCCGCCACTGCATCCACCGCCTGTTGCTTGGTATACAGCGCCGCCAGCAATAAGGCCAGTCCGATACCCAACGATGGCAGGTGGATTTTAGCGGAAGGCTGGATTGTGCCGTCCGGCGCGATAGTGTCCAGCGCCCGACCCAAAAAATATAGTCCCCAGACCCCGAACATCACCTGCGAAATATTCACGCTGGCGATAATCCCGAAGATATAAATATAGGGGTTTGCCAGAATTAGCAGTGCCGCCAGCCCGGTCGCAAACCAACTATGCTGGCTATAGCGCCAGACAATCGCCCCGACCCCTGCCGCCAGCCCGAAAACCGCCAAATCCGCCAGCAAGCGCCCGGCGACCAGCGATGGCCCGAAAATCCATAACAGCGGTATCATCACAACAAAGTGGAGCGGGGGATAATTTATATCGAAAAAGGGGTAATGATTGAGGTCATTGTACGGGCCGCGCCCCTGCATTAGTAGCCAGGCGCTCCAGACATTATGCCCCTCGCCCTGGTCTAGCTCCCAGGGATAAGCCACCGTCGCCGCCATTATCCGCAAGAGCGAAAGGGTGTAGAAAAGCAAGGGTAGCAGAATTAATGCGGCAATAAAATAAGGATGAAGGATGAAGGATAAAGGCTGAAATCGTCCCGGCGCGGTTGCCGTTTTTGGCGGCAGTTCCACTCGGTCAGACTCGTCCTTCATCCTGCATCCCTCATCCTCTATTTCACCGACTTAGCGCCTATTCCGGTAGGGACAACCCTTGAAACCTTTGCCGGGCGTTCAAACGCTGCCCCTACATGGAGAATAGGCTTTTACTTGGCGGCTTGGGCCAACGCCTTGAAAGCATCGTAGGCCGGGCGCTTGGAACCGTCGCGGCGCAGCACCGAGAAGCCGACCTTCTCATCGTTCTTGCCATCGGCGCGAGGCGGGTCGGTCACAGCCCCCGGTAGCGAATAATTCAAGTTCCACAGCGCCATCACCCCAATCCAGGGATACTCGTTGAGCGCCTTCTGGTAAGCGCGAGTGATGTACTGGGCCTGTTGCGCCTCGGTATTAATCGTGGCGTACTTGAAATCGGGCGGGGCATTGGTATCGCTGGCCCAACCGAACTCGGTCAGCCAGACCTGCTTATTGCCATCCCCGTTTTGCTCCATTATCTGCCGAATCTGTTCGATCCGCCGGAAATAGAACTCGCTGCTGGTCTTCCAGTCCGGGCCAGGGCCAGGATTCGGGCCAGGGAAGAAGGTATCAGGCGGGTTAATCTGACCACCCGGATGCACCCCCATCGCATCGAAATACTTGCGAACCTCACCGCCATTAAAGGCGTAGATTTGCTTCAAGAAATCGGTGTCCGGGATAGCATAGTTCGGGTCATTGGTTTCAGTTGGCGAAAGCGCCCCAAATACTACCCACGCCCCTGGGTCGCCGTCCTTGACCGAGCTATAACCCTTCTGCAAGGCGCTCAGATAGCGGCGGATATTTATCGGCGAACCGGACTCGCGGAACAGATTGGCCTCGTTCCAGATTTCGTAGGCATCCACCTTCCCGCGGTAGCGCTTCGACATCTCGTACATAAACTCGCCAAACTTATTCATCTTGTCGGCATCCGGCAGACCGCTGCCACTGGTAGAATACTGCTTGGGAGTACCCAGCGGGGTCAAAATAATGTGAATCCCATTGGCGTACAGATGGTTCACAATCTTATCCACCTCAGTCCAGTCATAGCGGCCTGGGTCAGTCCGACTGGCATCTTCCACGTTTTTCCAGGTCACTTGCTCCCGAACCCAGCGTGCGCCCATGTCCTTGACATAGCCGGTAATCTGCTCCTGGTTCAAGAAGTAGTAGCGGGCGTTAATCCCAAAGCTCAGGTTCTTGAACTTCCAGGGCGAGATAATCGGGTCATTGATTGGCTCAGAGGTGGGCATTTTAGTGCCGCCATAGCGCCAAACCAAATAATGCTGACCAACGTTGCCCATTTCGACCTGAAAAGCCGCCGGATTAGCCGGGGTGTAGGTCAGACAGCGCCGCTCGAAGCATTGGAGCATAACATCGCGCTCAATGCCCGCGACCTTGACTTTAGTCCAGTAAGCATCGCTAATCGGCAGGCCCATCGCAAAAATCCAGTCAAAGACCTTGCCATTGACATTGACCCGACTATTGGGGTCAAACTTAACCCCGCTCTGGTTCATATAGTCCCAGAAAACTTTGGGAACATTGTGGCCCAGTTCCGGGCTGTAAAAGACGTACTCTGTGCCGGGCGTGCCAAAGGCCGGGTTATTGCCTAACACTCCGTTGCCATCCCCGCCTTTGGTCAAGGTTTCGGTAGCTTTCTGACCACTGGTGCGGTTGCCCTTGCGATTGGCGGTCACACTCGGTTCGTCATAAGAGGCAATCGCCCGCAAAGTCTTGTAAGTCGGGGCAGTTGGGTTGACTGAAAGGCTATCCCCGGCGACTACCACATTATCGCCCGGCTTGTAATCAATCTTGCGGTTATCGCCTTCCTGCCGCTTGCCGCTGATTAATTCCACCACCAAAAGGCCATTGCTGACATAAAACTGGTCGTTGGGGTTGCCGTAGGGGTTATTTAACTCCATGCGGCTCTTGTCGAAATACTGCACCCAGCGCCGCTGACTGCCGAGCGGAATCGCATCATCGTACCGCTCGTAACCGGCATCAATAAAGGTCGGCCCCCACAAAAAGGAGCGACTAACCTGCCCGGCATCTACCGGCTGGTCAGTCGTCTGCCAGATTTTCTGGAAAGCCGGTTTGGAAAAGGCTGGGGCAACCGCCTGCGCGGTTGGAAGATTGACTCCGAGCGGGCCGATGCCAAGTACCGGCAACATTCCGCCCACGACGATAGCGACAACCGCCATCAGTCCTAGCTTTTTTTTCACCAAAAATCCTCCTTAGATAAACTCGCTCAAACTGAAAAGCCCGGCCTAACTCGAAAACCTTTCAGCTTCAGGGCAACTGGCAAGCGCGTCAAAAAGGCTCGCGGCCCTCTACCCTGAAATACATTACACTGTTTGGATTGGTAAAAGCTTGTATAAGGCAAATTAACCTGGATATTAAAACCCGTTTATTTCCACGAAAGCACCGACAGTCTAGCATGGCAAGGCCGGTTTGTCCAACTTTAGTACAAAAAAACTGACAGCCCTGCGCTACTGACAATTATATAACGCACCAAAGGGACGGCGGTTTCACCTCAAAAATTTTGATACAGAAATTGGGGGATAGATTATGAAACAAAGTAACCACCCGCCCGGAGTTTGTTTTTCAGGGGCTTAAGCGGGTCAGTAGTTCGGTTTGAATGAGGGGCGGGCAACTGCATAATGGCGGCGGTGGGCGATAGACGGCGGACGAAATAGGCGGCATACACTTTACTGGTTATTAGCTCGTCCAACATGGCCGGGGTTTCGACTTCCAGCAAAATAGCGGTTTCGAGATTGACCCGCTTGAAAGTCCCGCTCCAATCCCGCAGCGACATCTGCAAATTCTGGGGCAAGGGCTGGATGCTCTGACTTTCCAGCCATTCCAGCATGGTTTCAATACTCAGGCCGGTTTCGATGCCACGCAAGCTCGCCTCCCGGCTAAGAGTGAAAAGGCTTACCTGGTCGAATTTTTTGACATCGCTAAATTGCAGAAGTTGCCACAGGGTCTCGACTTGCGGAGCAAGCAGCAGCACCTCGAAATTTGGCTGCACCAGAAGCGGTTTTTCAACAAATGGTATTTTTGGTAAAGCTGCTGCTGGTCGCTGGGAGAGGGCCGCCCCGAATTCGGTCAGGCTAAACGCTACGATTTGCTCGGAAGGGTCGCGCCCAATTTGGACGACTCCAAACCATTCCAGCAATCCCCCCATTACCCGCCGGATAACCTCGCCCTCGCTTTGCCGCCAGTTTTTGCTCATTTCCGATAGTCGTTGCCCACCGAGACTTTGCAATAACTCCCGCCGTGAAAATATAAAATAGGGGTTTTCGCGCTGGACTTTGTTCAGCAAAGCTTCAAACGAATACCAGGTTCCCGGCTCACAATCGGTCAGCAGACCAAGTACGGCTTTATTAGCCACCTGAATCGCGGTATAACTGTTGTAGGGGGCGGGATAACCGAACAAATAAAAATAATACCAGGTGTTTTCTTCCAGCCAATAGCGGGTCAAGCGGTTCATTTGCTCATAAAAATCGAGCGACAGCCACTCCTGCAAGGCTGGGCCGGGTACCACCTGGCTTTCGCCCGATTTAGTCTGATAAAGCTTCAGCCCGCTACAAAGATACAGCAGAAAAGCCGTGCGGCTGGTTAGTTCAATCTCGGTTTCGGGCTGCCAGAAACGGGCGGCGATTTTCTTCAAGTCGCGTTTGGCGAATTCATGTTTAACGGTGAATAACACTTCGTGTTGGCTTAGATAGTTCAGGAAGCTCAAGACATCCCAGGCCATCGCATAGGGCGGGTAGGGGGTAATGCTGGCGGGCGGCGTGACGGTCTGGAGCGGAGCGGCGGCAGAATGAACCGAACCGGTTTGCGGCTTTAGAATTTCTTCCGGGATGAAAACCAGACTTTCCCAGGCTTCAAAGGCTTCCCAGACCAATCGTTGCTCGGTCAGGGGTTGCAGACGGCGGGCCAGTTGCCGAAAACTGCCGAATTTATCCTGCAAGGCCGCCAGAGTGGTGCGCCCGCCCTGCTTACGCAAGGTCTCGAAAAGCTCGCGGCTGACGGCAGATAACTGACCTAAAACCTGTTCCTGCTGAGACTGGCTGCTCATCATCTGGGCTAATTCGCGGGTTAGCTCTTCCGGGCGGGCGCTACCTACCAACCCGATTAAGCCCCAGATTTCGGCCTGTTGCTCCAGTTCCTCGCTTCCAAGATTAGTTAAAAGGGTCGGTAGCGGTTGACGGCTAGGCCAGATGCCGGTTTTTTCCGAGGCTTCCCGTTCAGTTAGCAAGCGGTTTAGAGAGCGAGCTAATTCACGTGGCACGACCAGAACCAACTTTTGGGGATTTGGTAGGTCAGCTTGAGCAAGGCTGTTGCGCCAGTTATCCCGCCGAGGTTTCCTTTCTTTGATAACAAAGCGGTCATCTTCGGTAGTCTTGATTTTGTCATAAAAAAATAACCCAAACTCGGTGAGTCGGGAGAGCGCGATAGCTAACTCGTCCGGGTCAAATTTCGCCTCCTCGTGTAATTCGTCCAGGTTGGCAGTGTAATTGGGCTGACGCAGATAAAGCCGCAAGAGCTTCTGCTCCTCGGCCTTCAGCTTTTCGACCACCCGCCGCTGCAAGAATTCGCTTTGCATGGCTATCGCCAAATGAAAGCTGTAATTACCCGACGGGCGGTCTCCCAGGCTGATTTCCCAGCGTTGGGCCAAAGCTTCCAATTCACGGGGGTGTCGCTCATTCAGATAAGATACCAGAGTTCGCATTCTTTATAAGTCCTGAGTAGGGGGCAGTAATCTGAAATCTGAAATCTGAAATCTAAGGTCAAAAAAGGGCATAGGAATGAGTTTTCTAATCGTAGTAAATCGTAAATATCTCATCCCGCAACCCCTTCTTGACCTTAGATTTTAGATTTTAGATTACTGCCCCCGCCGCCTCATCTAATATTCGTAGCACGTCTTCGAGGTTGTTGCCGACCCGAATTGGGCGATTGGCATCGCGGGCGGTACTGGCCTCATCGAAATGATAGTGGACGATATTATCAGTATCTTTCAGAATGTGTCCGGTCAGCACTCCGACCACGCCTTCCCCCGGCTTGATAATGCCAGTTGCAGTGAGCTTGCGGATACCTGCCAGAGTCGCGGCGGCGGCGGGTTCACCCCCAATTCCGCTGCGGTCAAGCTGCGATTTGGCCTCCATAATCTCGCCATCGGTCACAGTTTCGACCACTCCATCAGTCCATTGCAGGGCGCGGGTAGCTTTGGGCAAATTCACCGGGTTGCCGATTAATATGGCGCTGGCGATAGTCTGGGGAGTAACGGCCTGGAAATCCTGAAAACCGCGCCGGTAATATTGATAAAATGGGCTACTCCCCTCGGCCTGAATAGTAGCGATGCGGGGTAGTTTCGGGCCAATCAGCCCCAGTTCGCGCAATTCGTAGAGGGCTTTGCCAAAGGCGCTGGTATTGCCCAGGTTGCCGCCCGGTACAACAATCCAATCCGGGGTTTGCCAGTTGAGTTGTTCGAGAGCTTCAAAAATGATGGTTTTCTGGCCTTCTAGCCGGAAAGGGTTGACCGAATTGACCAGATAAACCCCGCGAGCCTTCGAGACTTGCCGCACCAGGGCCAATGCCTCATCAAAGCTGCCTTCGGTTATCTGAATGGTCTTTGCGCCGTAGGCGATGGTCTGGGCCAGCTTGCCGAGAGCAATTTTACCTGCGGGTACAAAAGTGAGCGCCTTTAATCCGGCCCGCGCCGCGTAGCTCGCCAACGAGGAGGAGGTATTGCCACTGGATGCACAGGCCACGTATTTCGCGCCGACCCAATTGGCGTGGCTGATACCCACCGTCATGCCCCGGTCTTTAAATGAGCCAGTCGGGTTTTCGCCCTCGTGTTTGAGCCACAGGTTAGCTATTCCGGCGTAACGCGATAGGCGGGCATCCTCGTACAGATTGGTATTACCTTCCTGCCGCGAAATAATCGCCTCGTCCGGGAAGGGTGATACCAGCTCCCGCCAGCGCCATACTCCACTCTGGTAGGGAAATTGGCGCTCATTCCGGCGTTTTTCGAGCCATTCGCGGGTTATTATTCCCTTGAGTTCGGCGAGAGGGTGCTGCACTTCCAGCAATCCGCCACAATTCAGGCAGGTATCATTGGCCTCCTGTACCGGGTGTTCCCGCCCGCAATTGATACACCGCACCGCCACTTTTTGGGCTGGATTTTGCAATTTTAAATCTTCTTGAGCTATCAATTTATTTTCCGCTCCCTAATCTTATTCAAATAAGGCTTTCACCGGCAATTTAAAACCGGGTATTACATCCTCGCCATCTAAAGCATCTTTGTGTTCAAGGAAAATTCGTCTAGGAGAAGTTTGGCTATTAACCATGATATATTTTGCCAGTATGTAAACTGACCACACCAACTTCACCCCTAATCGCTGATATACTTCAATTTTATCCGCAATCGTTCCGGTCATATCCCCGCCCGACCAAATTTCTACGACCAAATCAGGGACAACTCATAGTGTTTTCTCCTCTTTGTCGGGAACGCGGTCTTTAGCTATGAAGCAAATATCAGGCACGAGGTAATTAGCATTATCCAATTGGCAAGGGGCGGAAAGATAGACTTCTCCAAGCTGTTCGCGGCCCGCCCCAATTCCGGCGTAGCCTTGCAAAAAGAAGTTCATCTTGGAAGCCACTTTACTCCATCTTACCCCAGAGTCGAATTTTGGTCTGCCCAAAAGCTGACCTTCAACCAATTCAAACAGGTTATCTTCCGGCAGGTCGAGTTCTAAAAACTCTTCGACCGTGTAAATCTTCTCGCTATCTTCGGTTGTCATACTTCTTTACTCCCCTGCGTCATAAGACCAATACAAGCTAGTCGGGAACGACATAGGCCGCCGTGCCATAGGCCAGCACTTCGGTTGTCCCGGCAATGACTTCGGAGGCATCGTAGCGCACTCCCAGTACTGCGTTTGCGCCCAGGGCATTGGCGTGCTGCAACATTCGCTCGAAGGCTACTTCGCGGCTTTTTTCGGCGACTTCCAGAAATTGCGGGATTTCGCCTCCGGCTAACTGGCGAAAAGCCCCGGTGATTTGTTTACCAAAGTTGGGGCTACGCACCGTCAGGCCGCGCACTACCCCTAAAGAGCGCGACACCCGGTAGCCCGGCAAGTCAAAAGTAGTGCTGGTCATTTCGCGTGGCACCATCGGGCCACCGGGAAACTCTGCCATATTCGCCGCTCCTTTCGCTAGAAAACTCAAGCAACTTTAAAAACTTGTGCCACTGTTAAAGGTGAATTTTTTGCAGTGGATTGCCGGAACCAGATTACCCCCCCCAAAAGACGGCAGCAACATGCGCTCCCGACTAAGAGCCACCACCTCGTTCAGGGCTTCAACCGCGCTTTGGGTGAAGCGAAAATTTTTGACCGGGCCAGCGATTTCACCATTTTCAATCAGGAAAGTGCCGTCGCGGGTCATGCCAGTCAATATCGCTTTATCGGGGACAAGGGGGTTGACATAATGAAAGCGTGTCACCCACAGTCCGCGCTTGATGCTCTTGAGCATTTCGGGTTTGGAGCTATCCCCCGCCGCCATAACCATACTCAAAGGAATTGCCCCAACCTCGCCCTGTTCGCCAATCGAGTGACCCGTATTCTGGCGGTCTGGCTCGCGGTTGGCAGTATAGCTATCATAGACTACTGCCTTTGCCACCCCGTTCACAATCATATCTACCCGTTGGCGGCGCACCCCTTCGGCATCGAAGGGGATGATAATTCCCTGCGGGTCGCTGCCATCATCATAAATCGTAACCAAAGGACTCATTAATTGCCGCTCGAATTGCATAAAGCTGCGGCCTTCCTGCACCGATAACGCTCCCATCCCCAGGTACGACATGTAGTTGAGCATGTCGGCGACGGCGTATTCTTCCAGAATTACTTCGTATTCGCCGGGGTCGAGAGTGGTGGGGTTCTGGCTGCGCCGGGCCTTGCTGACAGCTTCTTCGGCGACGGCCTCAAAGTCAATCTCGCTGATACGAGGGCTGAGGCGCTCGCCCCAACCACTGCCATTTTCGCCCATAATTACGGTGTTGATGTGGGCCGAAGTCCCTCGGTAGTAGCTGGCAATTCCCAACGAGTTGACCAACCCGAACTCGCTGCCATTGGTTTCAACCGACCCCGCCGCGGTGAAGCCTTCAGCAATAGCTTTGCGGCAGACCGCCCCTGCCCCATCGGCCCGGATTTGCGGGTCAGAAAAATAGGTCGCTTCGTCCGGCTCAGGATAATCCATCCCAGTTTCGGCGCTATCGGCGGGCGATGGCAGAGACTTGAATTCGGGGTCGTCCACCTGCAAGCGGGCCAATTGTTCCGCCATCTCCACCGTTTCCTTGAGGGCTTGAGGGTCAAGCCGATTGGTGCTGGCCGTCCCGATTTTCTGCCCGAAAATAGCCCGCACCTTGACCGCTGTATTAGTCTCGTTTACATTTTGGTGAATATAATTATTGGCAAAGCGGGTCAGGCTGTTGCGCGAACCATTAAAAGTAATTTCGGTCTGGTCGGCGGTGGCGTAGCTCAACGTTTCGTGCAAAAGCTGTAAAACTTTCTCCCGCCCCATTACTTCAGCCATCTTTTATTTTCCTTTCGTTTATTTCGCTTTCTACAGTTATTTGTCCTTTAGCGTCTGCGACATGCCACAATTTTGGGTAAACCAGGCTGGCAACTACCGCCCCATTTTTTATTTCTGACTGCCCGCCATAAGTTACTTTGTATTTGTAAGTCCAGGGCAGGAATAAGCCGATTATCATCAAAATCGCCCCTATTACTGCTACCAGATAGGCGTAGTTACGAATTAATGAACCGCTTCCGACTTTTTCGAGAGTGCTTTCCACTTCATCACTTCATTACCCCTCCGCTCCGAAAATCTTGATGTTGGTGAAGCGGGCCGGGGCGGCTCCGTGACCAACGTGCATCCCCTGAACCGGTTCGCCCTTGCCGCAATTCGGTACGCCCCAAACTGTCCAATGGTCGCGGCTACCGATAGCCTCGCAACTACCCCAGAATTGAGGGGTCATGCCGGTATAGGCCGGGTTGCGATACATCTGGCCCAGCTTGCCGCCCTTCACTTCCCAGGCAATTTCAAGCCCAAACTGAAAGTTAAGCCGCTTGTCATCTATGCTCCAACTCTTGTTGGTCTCCATATACACCCCGTCCTCGGTGCTGGCGATAATATCTTCGGCGCTGCCCGCGTTGCCGGGTTCGAGGCTGATATTGGTCATCCGAATCATCGGCAGACGATTCCAGCCATCGGCCCGGCTTGTACCGTTAGATTCCTGACCCAGGGTCGCCGCCGTCTCGCGGTCGGTGATATAATCCTTAAAAATACCTTCGATTACAATCGGGGTACGCTGGGCCGGGACTCCTTCATCGTCATACCCGAAAGTCCCCAGGCCACGTGGCACCGTCGCATCGGCGTAGACATTCACAATGTCCGAGCCATAGCGGAAATTGCCCTGCTTTTCGGTGGTCAAAAAGCTCGTCCCGGCAAAGCTGGCTTCCATCCCCATCACCCGGTCAAGCTCAATCGGGTGTCCGCAGCTTTCGTGGACTTGTAGGGCTACCTGGCTGCTATCCAGAATCAGGGTGCTGACCTTTTCTGGGCAGACCGGCGCGGTCAAAAGCTGAACGGCTTGCTCGGCGATACGCCCGGCATTGGCCTTGAGGTCAATCCGCGAAAGATATTCAAAGCCGCCGGTCTCCCAGCCGCCGCCCACCGAGTTGGGATAGCTGCGGCGTTGCATCCCGCCTTCGCCTACCGCCAGGGCTTCGATGCCCGCCCCACACTCGCTCAACTCTTGCTCGATATAGCTGCCCTCGCTACTGGCAAAGATTTTGCTCTGCTTGAGGGTGGTGATAAAGCCGGACGCGACCCGAATCCCCGTCACCCGCCGCATTTCGGCATCGGCTTCCAGCAATATTTTTATCTGGTCGTCCAGCGATACACTAAAATTGTCTATATCCACTGGGGTGACATATTTGGCCTGAATCGAGAGCGGTTGGCCCAACTCAACCGGGCGGCGTTTGACTGAAGCCGAAGCCCGCGCAATCGCTATCGCTTCGGCAGTTACCCGCTCAATTTCGGCCCGCGTAATTATACTGCTGCTCGAAAACCCCCACGCCCCATTGACGATTACCCGCACCCCAAAGCCCTGGCTTTCGTTGTTGGTCAGCGACTCGACCTTGCCATTCTTGACATTTACATTGCGATTGTGGTCGGTCAAGAACCGAATATCGGCATAAGTCGCGCCCTTTTGTCGGGCCGTGTCTAGCGCAATATTAGCAAAATCTTTCATAATTTCCTCTCCAATCCTCTCTAGGCATATGAGGTCGCTTCAAAAATTGTCCCTTGATGGAAAATAGAACTGGATAACTTATAGCTGGCTGAATTATCAAACGAAAAACCTAATTCATCATCCTCGATGTCGCCTAAAGGAGCTTCAAGAGCTAAAGCTCGAATTAAGTCAGGCACATCATTAGCCGAACCATAAGCGTGCTGAAGATTTTTCCAATTTATCTTATCTAAACCTTCTAACAAAGTATACCTCGTTACTATTCAAACAGCTTGCTTACCGCCAGCTTGAAGCCGGGTAAAACATCTTCTCCGTCTAATTCGCCACTGATATTGAGAAACCTAATATCCGGGTCGTTTAGGCGAATAATAACGATAAATTTATCCAGCAGATAGATTGACCAGATAAGCCGTACTCCGGCAGCCTGATACTCAATAATTTTATCGTGAATCTTCTGGGTAGTATCGCTAGGCGACCAGACCTCGACCACCAAATCGGGGGCGACCGGGATAGACCCACTAAAGTCGGACAGTATCCGCCCGGCGGCCACAAAACACACATCCGGCTCAACATAGTTCCGGCCCTGGGTCTGACCCAGATTGGTGGAAGCGCCCGCAAAACCTTCGCCGATTGGGTTAGTTTCCAAAAAACTGTCAATTTTGCCCGACAATCTAAATACGACCCTGCCATGTGGCCCGCTCACTCCGCCCTTTGGTTTTGCCACCAGCCTGCCTTCTATAAGCTCATACTCGTTAGCATCGTCGTCCGGCAAATCGAGATTAAGGAATTCTTCTACGGTGTAAAGTTTTTCGGTAACTAATTCAGCCGTCATGCTTACTTCTCCTTGACTTCCAAAACCTTCAGCTGGTCGCCGACCTGCAAGACACCTTGATTAGAGTGAATTACGTTCTGTCCAAACAGGACTTTACCGCCGGGGCCACGCCGGAAGGTTGCCAGGGTCTTTAGTGGCTCTTTGGCGGTCACGGCGGTTTGCTGGTCGGTGGTAGTGATGGCACACCGGGCGCAGGGTTTGACCACATCGAGAGTGATTTCCCCGATAGTCAGCCGTTGCAGGTGGTCTTCCACAAACGGGATACCGCTCCCCGAAATCACCAGATTGGGCCGAAAGCGGTTCATCGGTAGCGGCACTTCCAAACGGGTATTCAGGTCGTCCAGCGACTCCTGTGAAACCAGCAAAAAGGGAAAGCCGTCCGCGAAATGCACCTGATTCTCCTTGCTGACGGCATAGCGAGTGTCCAACCGCCGCCGGAAATCGCTTGCCATTCGTACCAGACGACAATCCACCTTGAGATATTCGCTGAACCATTGGGCGACCTCCTCGCCCTGGTCAATCGCCCGACATTTATCGCTCCAGACGCTGACCCGACGCTTTTCGCCTTCCTCCAAAAGTGGCGCTTCCAGCGCAGACATGCCGGGCGCTTCGACCTTCACTCTGCCATCGGTAATGTGCGGATGTATCAAGGCCATGCGTGGTAATTCGCGTTGGGTCAAAAACTCGTTGGTGGCGGTTTCGACCAGCATTAATTCGCGGTCATGAATTATGCCACATTCGTCTATCTGTACTTCGTCCATTTGTATCCCGGCACACGACTTTATGGGATAATAATAAAGCGCGGTCAGGGTCGCTTGCTCGGTTTTTGTGCGTAATTCAACTTCCGGTAACAAGGTTTGCATCTGCATTAGCATATTCTACTCCCAGGTTTTAGCTAATTGGTCAAAGTCCGGGCGATGCACCCGGATAACACAAAATTCGTTGCCGCAGGGGTCTTGCATTACCCACCAGCCTTCGATTTTCTCAATCCGTTTTGCCCCCAAATTTTCGAGTCGGGCAACTTCGGCCTCAATATTATCGGTGGAAATATCCAGATGCAACCGGCCTTTGGCGGCCTTCGGTTCGGGGACTCCCTGAAGCCCGACGAACAAGCCACTGACCTGCTCAAGAAAAATGTAGGGCGGGTCGCGGTCAACAATTTCCGCCCCAAAAGCTTCACTCCAGAATTTAGCGCCCAATTCCACGTCATTGCAATCAATTATAATGTTAGCTAACAAGCTACGATGCATGGTTTCCTCCTTTAGCAGGGGTCAGGGAATTTAAGATTTAAGATTGGGAAACTCAGTCCTCAGTCCTGCCTTTCCCCTGACCCCCGACCCTAATTAAAAGTCGTCAAGCGAGTGCGCGGCCCGGCCTTTAGCACCTGGCTGGGTAACTCGTGGCCTACGATGTCCTGCGCGAAGCTGGCGCACTCTATCAGCTTTTCCAGGTCAATCCCGGTCTGGATATTCATGTCGTGCAGCATATTGACTAAATCTTCGGTAGTGATATTGCCGGTTGCACCGGGCGCATAGGGACAGCCTCCTAGCCCGCCCAACGACGAATCAAAGTGGGCCACCCCTTCTTGCAAGGCCGCCAGCACATTCGCCAGCCCCGACCCGCGAGTATTATGGAAGTGCAGCGCCAGGGTCACGCCCGGAAAGCTGCGCCGAAACTCTTCGACCATGCGCGAAACCTGCACCGGGTTTGCCATGCCAGTGGTGTCGCCCAGGGTAATGCGACCCGGTTGAGGCGAGAGTTCCAGCAAGGCAGCGACCACTCCCATTACCATTTCGATTGGCACATCCCCTTCATAGGGGCAACCAAAGGCGGTTGAAACTACGGCATCGAAGGGGAGACTAGCCGCGCCCAGCGTTCTGGCAACCTCGTGGGCGGCCTGAAGCGATGCGGCAACCGACATGCGGACATTTTTTTGGTTGTGGCTTTCGCTGGCGGACAAAAAGATTTGGGCTTCATCCATCCCGGCGGCGACGGCCCGCTGTGCGCCCATCTCGTTTGGCACTATCGCGCTGTAGCTTACGCCCGGCACTCGCTCGATGCCCGCCACTACTTCGGCGGCATCGCGCATCTGGGGGATAGCTTTGGGATGGACAAACGATACCGCCTCAATCCGCTTGAGGCCAGTATGGGCCAGGGCGTTAATTAGGGCGATTTTCTGCTCGGTTGGCACCCAGCCCGCTTCGTTTTGCAAACCATCTCGCGGCCCGACTTCGCGGATACTCACCGTTTGGGGAAGTGTCATCATAGCTCAAACTCCTGAATTTCCGACCCTAACCCAGGTCAACTTTAATAATATCGCCCATTATACTACAAGAAAGGCAACTTTTACCTGTCAGGCAACTTTCAAAACTATCTGGATTGTGGCTCGGAATTTGCAATTGCTACTTCCAGTTGGCAAATAAGTCTTGAAGTACCCAAACTGGAAAGAGGTTAGGCGTGCCGGAAGGCCCAAGTATCAAGAATATGGGAGACCGTTTGCGGAGGGCGCTGGATGGACAGCCAATCAACGGGGTGCAATCGCGCTACAAGAAAGCCAAACTGGAAAACTGGTCGGCCTTTATCCTGGGCCAAACCGTCACGGAGGTTCGCACACACGGCAAGAATTTATTTATTGACCTCTCCAACGGCTATTCCATCTATAGTCATATGCTGATGTGGGGAAGTTGGCACACCTTTGAGCCAGGCCAGGAGTGGGACAAAGAGGCGCGGTTGGCTCGGCTAGTCTTGGAAACCCCCGTCGCGGTGGCGGTTTTATTCAATGCTCCGGTCTGTGAATTGATTGCCCCTGGTCAGCTACCTGAACACAAAACTACCCGGATGGGGCCGGATTTGCTCGCCCTCGACTTTGCACCGGAAGAAGTCGAAATCCGCTTGAAGTTACCCGAAAACCGCGAGCGCGAACTAGGTGACGCGGTGATGGATCAGTTTATCGTGGCGGGTATCGGCAATATCTTGAAATCGGAGATATTATTTCAGGCCGGGTTGCACCCGCTTCGTCCGGCGGGTAGCCTTTCGCCCGCCGAGTTTGCTCAATTTATTCGCTATAGCCGGAAATTACTTCAGCGTTCCTACGAGCAGGGGAGCTTTAACCGGGCCTTTCTGCCGCCCGAACTCCTGCCCGAACTGATTCACAGCAATAATTTGGGCTATGTCTATCGCCGCCGCACCAAACCCTGCTATGTCTGCCAGACCCCGATTCAAATGGTGCGGCAGGGTCTAGGTCAGCGCATGACCTGGTACTGCCCCACCTGCCAGCCCCTCGCCGGGAACGGCCTACCGCTCGACCTTCGGCTAAAGCAGCGGTCAGCTTGAGTACAGCATTAATGGTATCCGCTTAGTTACGCGGGGCTGGGTTTCGGGGAAGCTAAACCCGCATAGCGGATTGGGGCGCTCAAGGCACTTTTTCCCAAAAGCTGGGCGATAACCGCGCTCAGTGCCGACGGGTTGCCACTGGTATAGCAGACCAGTTTTCCAACGCTAGTTTGAGTGGTCAGCAATCCGGCTTCGGTCAGCACCCGGTGGGTTTGGCGGGCGACGGCTTCGCCACTATCTATCAATTGCAGGCGACCATCGCCGATTTTTTCCAGGGTCGGGCGCAAAAAAGGGAAATGAGTACAACCCAGCACCAGGGTATCTACTCCGCTTGCCAAAAGGGGCGCGAGGGCCTGAGATAACAGGGTTTCGGTGGCGGGAGTGGCGACCTGTCCGCTTTCAACGGCCTCTACCAGACCGGGCGGGGCAATTATGGTCACTTCCAGCCCCTCGGCAAAGCGGTCAATTACCTCCCGCAAAGCCGGAGCGCTCCCGGTGGCGGCGGTTGCCAGCACCCCGATTTTACCGCTTTTGGTATAGGCGACGGCGGGCTTGACGGCGGGAACCATCCCAATAAAGGGAATAGCGGGCCAGCTTTGGCGCAGATTGACGATAGCGGCAGTGCTGGCGGTATTGCAAGCTACCACAATCGCTTTTGCGCCTTGCCCGATTAAGAATTCGGCGGTGTTATAAACCAGTTCTCGGATTTCGGCGGGCGGGCGCAGACCGTAGGGGCAATTGCCACTATCGGCAAAATACAAAATATCTTCGTGGGGCAATAGCTTTCGCAGCTCGATAACTACCGACAAGCCGCCCACTCCGCTATCCAGCACTCCTAACGGCGCAGCACTTTTTTTCTTGATCATAATAAAGATGATAGCTTTTGACCGATTTGATGTCAACAAAAATGGGCCTGAGCGCGTTTGCTCAAGCCCATTATAACATGCGGTTTAGGGCCTATTTAAAGCCGGTGATAGCCACAATCGAAGGTTTTGGCATATTCTTGCCACCGCCAGGCCAATTGCTGGTCAGCTTGTCCATCGAAAGCGTTTCCTCGCCGGGGTGTTGCACCGACAAAAATAGGGTTTTAAAGTCGGGGGTGAAATATGGGCCGGTCATCTCAGACTCGACTGGGCCACTGGCGAACTGGTAGGCAGTCCCAGCGGTTGGCCCAGTGGTAGGAATAACATATATCCCGTTGTTACCAGCAAATTTGTAAATTCCCTTGCCTGCTACACTGCTGCTGACATCGCAGAAAACCCAAAGGTTGCCCTTGTTGTCAAAAATCAGGTTATCGGGGGAAGCAAAGCCGCCGCCACTGCGCTGAGGGCCGCCAGTAGCAAAGACTTCCCAGGCAAAATCACTGGACTCAGGGTTGTTGCCCGCCTCGATCAACCGGGTAATCTGTCCATAAAAATTGCCATGTCCGCTATTGTTGGTAAAAGAAATAAAGACACTGCCATCCGCCGGATTAATCTTAATATCTTCGGGACGGTCAGTTTTAGTAGCCCCAACCAGCAGCGCCGCCTCACCTGCATTGACCAGAACTTCGGCCTGGGTTTTGTACTTCTCCTTGAGTTTGGTCTGTTTTTCTAGGTCAAGTACCAGCCATTTACCCTTGCTGAAATCGGCGGTATAGAGCGTACCCTCCGAAAGCAGCTTCAGATTGGCATCGCGGTCATTAGGATTATAGGTTCCCTTGCTGACAAATTTGAAGACAGCTTCGTCGGCCTTGTCGTAACCCATATAGACCACCACTTTGCCACTGGGGGCCACTGTCACGGTCGCGCCTTCATGCCGGAAACGGCCCATCGCGGTATGCTTGACCGGCTTGCGGGTCTTGTCAAAAGGGTCAATCTCGACTATCCAGCCGTAATGCTCATCTATAAAGGAGTCGCCCCAACCCAGGCCGCCTTTGTCCACTGCTGGTTTATAGTCCTGAAAGTTCTCTTCCGCCGAAAGCGCCGTTCCCCAGGGAGTAATGCCACCGGCACAGTTGCCAACCGTCCCAACAACTTCTTTGGCTCCTTTTACCGCATCCGACCCGGTGGCGGGGCCGTCCAGGTCTATCGGAGTCGCGCCCGTAACCCGACGATTGTACTGGGCATCTTCCACAAATTCCCATTTACCGTTGTTCTGGCGTACCCGCAAAATCGAACCACCCACCGAGTTTTTCTCTTTGGCAAGCTGCTCCGGGGTTGGAGCTTTGTCGTACGCTCGCCCACTGACGAACAGCGGGCTGGTATATTCGTGATTGACCCAGAGTAGCCCCTCACTCGAACTCTTGCCACCCTTGAGCATATCAATCGGGAAGTAGGCAATATAATCGTTATTGAAACCAAAAGTCTCGCTACCCATAATCGGGTCGCCCCAACTGCGGATAACGGTATGGGTATAACCTTCCGGCAGGCTCAAATTATCGGTTTGGTCTGGCTCAATCGGATAGAAACCAACGATTTTTTGCTCGTCGCCCGTGCCTATCGTACCGCCGGTAATACCTTCCGCCGCCATCGCACTCATTACCGGGGCTGCCGCCACCGCTGCTCCCGCGAACAGGGACAGTTTGAGTGCGCCCCGCCGTGACACCTTGCGGGCGACCATTTCACCAAAACCCGTGGCAGTTGGCTCGGTTACAATCTTATTGCTCCGCTTGCTCATTGCGATTTTGTTTCCTCTCTAGTTATGTTAAATCTAGTTATGCTAAAGACCGATTTTAGGCTTACTCCTTTTTACCTCAGTCGGATTAACAGAGTTATAACAGCTAGTTAATATCATGTAAGGGATAACAAAAAGGATGTTAATAATAAATTAACATCCTGGTTGCGTCCCACTGGACGATATTTTAGCTTTAGCGAACCGAAAGGGATAATGGAGTTTCGTCGGTTTGGAAAACCCCTGACCGACGAAACCCTGACTTTACTTCTTGCTCAGATAATCATCATAGCGGTCAAAAGCCGATTTTTCGCCTCGCGCCGGGCTGCCGCTACCGCCGGGTAATTTGTCTTTGCCGGGTCGAATGGCCCGTCGGACAAACTGGAACATTATAAATCCGCCGACTAACCCCCAGACCAATGACCAGACGATGGCCGGGATGCCGGTGGCTCGTTCCAGCCCCACCGCGTCGTTAAAGCCGCCGTGAAACGGATTGGCGTTGGCAGTTACCAGCCAGAAAATATCCATCAGAGAATACAGACAATTTAATAGCGCCAGGACATAGATGGTGAACTGTACCAGCAAATTTGGGCCGCGCCACGCGACTAGCCCCGCCAGTCCGCCGACAATCACTACCAGGAGGATACTTTGCAGGTCGCGGATATAGAGTAGCGAGATAATCGCCAGCCCAATGGTGATGCCCCACAGAGTTCGCCGTCGGGTCGCGCTATTTTTAGCCAGAAGCAGCAAAAAGCCCCCGAAAATCGTGCTGCCCAGATAACCTGCCGAATAGACAATAATGGCCTCAAAGGTGGTATTGACCCCGGTAATAAAAGTTACCCCACCGCCATTCCAGTACAGTTCAATCCCTCTAACCCCGTTACCGGTCAAAAGGGCCGAAACCGCATGGCTACCCTCGTGGACGCTGGTGGTAAAGATGCGAAATGGGAATAGCAGTGGGGTCCACCATAAAAAGAAAACCGCCAGCAGAGCCAGAGCCATGCCGATAATAAATTCAGTATCCAGACCTCGCGCCGAAGCGAACCGGCTCAACGGATTTCCAAAAAAGCTTCGTTTGCCCTGACCGCGCTCATTTTGCATATTATTTCGCCTTTGTTAATTCTTGTAAACCTGAACCTCACGCCGTCGGACGAGTTTGAGATTTCAAAAGCGCCACTTAGCTGCTAACTCTACGCAATTGGCTTTAGCTTTGTTTCGTCTACCCTGGACATTTACCAAAAAATGATTTTCCTTACCTTACCAAAGACGATATTTTGGCCTGTGTGAGTTATACCGATGACCTTGAGAAAACGATGCTGTTTGTCCAACCATGAAATTATTAATTGACCATAATCTATCCCCGCAATTCAAAGTTTTGAAACTAACTCAGGCGTAGGAATATTACCCCTTTTGTAGCAGGCGCAGTTGGAAATAAAGTTGTAAGACTCTGGTAAGATTTATCTCCTTTATAGGTATTATACTTGCAGTAATACTTTCCAGATATAGCTTTGGGTGACAAAGCAAATAGGCTGGTTAATTGAGACCTTCCGCTTCTGGTAACTAATCTGACAGATTAATAGGTTAAGAGGAGTTTTATAATGGCAAAGATTTCCTCGTCCAAGACTTCCGTCGGAGCCAATAATTTTAATGATAGCGAAACTAAAGTTACCTGGGACAGCCGTCAGCATAAAGGAACGGCTTTTCTGGTCGGGTTGTTGGCGGCGGGAGTAATGACCGCCCTGATGCTGGTTTTATAAATAACCGGTTTCACCCCCCATAGCCTGATAAATCTTATCGGGGATAAGATAGCCGGTCTTACTGGTGGCGAGTTAGCCGAGACCGTGATTCAGGCGATTGGCGCACTCGGCAAGGAATTGCTGTATCTGGGCGTGATTGTCGGGCAGATTTTAGTCGGCGGCTTGCTCGGATTTCTTTTTGCAATAGTATCCGGCAGGATTTCGGGACGGGCGGTGGTCTGGCGCAACAGTCTGTAACCGTCAAGACCATTTAGGCCTGCAAGCATAAGCGCGGTTTTTGAGATTAGTTACAGGTAGAAAATTTAGAATGTAAATTTTCTACCTGTAATTTTTAATTTTTCGAGCTTGCCCAACTTTGCCAGCGACATTCCTGAAAAATTACCGATACACCCCATTATGACCAATGCTGATGCGCCCCGGTTGTGGGAAATAGGCGATACCGTGCGGGCCTGCCCCGGTGGGGATGGCTTTTATCAACTTCCCTTCGCGGGTATCTATGACATACACCGCTGCATTGTAGCGCCCGGAAGCCCATAGCTGGCTGCCGTCGGGCGAAACTTGCAGCATATCGGGGCTGCCACCAATTTTCCATTTAGCTTTGGCGGTGCGGCTCTCGAAATCAATCACCGAAATCGTCCCCTCGTAGCGGTTGCTGACATAGAGCGATTTGGTGTCGCGGCTGATACACAAGCCGTGTGCGCCCGCCCCGGTGGGGATGAAGCCGACCTGCTTGAAGGCCACCGGGTCTATGATATGAACCCCGTTGGTCCCCTGATTGGCGACGTAAAAGACCGAACCATCCGCCGCAAACCGAATATCCACTGGCAGCCCGCCGATATTTAGCGCCCCGACAAACTCCATTGCCACTGTGTCAATCTTGACTATAATTCCACTAAACTCGGTGCTGGCGAACAGATAGCGTCCACTGGCGCTCATGTCCATGTGGTCTATCCCCGGCCAGGGAATATAGATAGATTTGAGCAGCTTCCAGTCTTTGGGGTCATAGAAATTCAGGCGGCTAAGTGGCTCGGCAGCGACAATCGCTTTAGTGCCATCGGGGGTAAAGTAAAGGTTGTAGGGGGCCGGAACGCTAATCGAGGCGGCGATTTTGCCGGTGGCGGGGTCAATCTGCGACAGAGTGCTAGACCCCATATTATTAACCAATAGTTTCGACATATCCCACACCGGGGTGGCGTGGTGCGGGATTGCGCCGGTGCTATAGTGGTCTACAATCTCCAAAGTGTCCGGGTTGATGACATCTACCGTGTTGCTCAACTCGTTGGGGACATAGACCCGCTTGAGGCTGTTGGCGACTGCCGGGCTGAGTTGAGCATCGAGAGTATTGGCGTAAATATTGACCGCTGGAACTTTAGGGTCTATCGCGGGGGGCTGGCCTTTAGGGTAATGGGCCTCAAAAGCTTCCCGCCCTAACAGTCCCAACAGGACTTCCGAGGGGGTTTTGGCAAATTCAGGGTGATACTCGAACCGCGCCCGCTCGAAATACTGAACGGTGTAAGTCTTGCCGTCAACCGTGCTGACTTCCTCGAACTCGTCGCTAATCGGGTAGCCATTTTGGGGCAGACCGCCCAACCGCTTCCACGTATCCAGGAAAGCCCCGGTCTTGATACAGCGATTGGTAGCCTCGAAACAGGTACTACCAATTGTCCCGCCCGTCCCAGCAGGGCGGCCTTTGGGATAGCGGGCCTCAAACTGCTCACGGGCCAATAGGCCTAACTCTACTACATAAGGGGTATTAAGTTTTTCGGAGTGGTATTCAAACCGCGCTCGCTCGAAATACTGGACGCGATACTTTTTGCCATCAAGCGGGCTGGTTTCCATAAAATCGTCGGTAAGCGGGAACCCCTGCTGATACAACCCACCATTTTCGACCCAGTAACCATAGAACAGCCCGCGCATACATTTGCCGGTTTCGGGAAAACAAATGCCGGGCGGGAGGGGGTCTTCGGCGGCAATTGTGGGTCGGCTGGTCGGGGTCGAAAAGTTTACTGCCAGTAGCGCGGCAATCAGCGCAAGACGCAAAAACACGGTCTTACTCCTTCCAGGTGCAATGTTATTAAGTCAGTGTATTATAGATTTTTGGGGTGCAATTATCTCTACCGATATTCACTCTTGCTATGGTATTTTAACGCCGAGGGGTGCTTTCGTCAAATTGACGGCAGGTAAAATAAAGGAGGTCTATCCCTGAATTTAGTTGCGAGAATAAAAATTTGTGAGGTTACTGAACCTTGAAACGCTGCCATGCCAGCCAATAGCCCAGGATAAAGCCCCGCTCAATCGCCGAATTGAGTGCGCCGTTAAAGCCGGGAGTTTTATTGATAGCACTTAATTCTTCCAGCGAGAAGCCTTTGTAGGGTAAGAAACAATCATATTCTTCCGAAGTGATGACCTCCGCCATTTGCAGGTCAATCGAGCGTAATTCGCCTAAAGGTCGGCTTTTTTTAAGCAGACCATCAATATTTCCCAAAAGCTCGTTATTGACAAATTCGCTTTCATCATTGAATTCGATTGTCATAGCTTACCTGCTTTCTCTGAACTTGAGGATGAGGCGAGCTTTCCCGGTATACCGGGAAAGCTCGCCTTCCAAAGTTATTTATAGCTGGTCTGACAGGTGGCACACAACCCCCAAAGAATTACTTCGCTCTGGCGGACACGAAAACCCGACTCGGCGATTTCGGTTGGGTCGAAAGCCACAAGTTGTTGAGCTACATCTTGCATCCAGCCACAGCTGGTGCAAACCAGGTGATTATGTTGGTCGGTGTGAATATCGAATCGGATGTGGTCGCCGGAAAACTTAATCTCTTGTAGTTCGCCCATTTCCACCAGTTCGCGCAAGGTTTTGTAAACTGTTGCCAGCGAAACATCGGGAATTATCTGGCTCACTTTGTCGTAAATTGCTTCGGCAGAAGGATGATTGGTGGTAGCGGCAAGGCTCTGATAAATCAAACGCCGTTGCGGGGTAATCTTTTTACCTTCGCGGTGCAACCTGTCACACAAATTTTGAACTGAAAGCATCGCTTCCGCCACTCCTTCCTCAGCTTTGAGTGTTGTGGGTAGAGCATTATTGTGTAAAATTTAACAATTAGTAATTCATAATCATTATTGTATGCCAGTCAGTATAACTTCGGTTTCGGAAAAGTCAATAGCTTTTCCTCGACTTTTGGTGGCGGTTCTAATATTTTAGCGAAAGGGCTAAGTATAGCGGAAGCAGCCGGTCACATGGTCATTGACCATACCGACGGCTTGCATAAACGAATAGCAGATGACCGAGCCGACAAATTTGAAGCCACGGTTTTGCAAGTCCTGGCTCATAGTATCCGAAAGTGGAGTACGGGGCGGGACTTCGGACAGGCTGTGAAAATGGTTTTTGAGGGGTTGACTGTCGCTAAACTGCCAGATGTAGCGGTCAAAAGTGCCGAATTCCTGCTGCACCTGAAGAAATCTTTGAGCATTATTAATCGCAGCGTTGATTTTGAGCCGATTGCGGACAATTCCGGCATCCGCGAGCAAGCGTTCAATTTGGGGTGGGCCATAATTGGCTACCTTAGCCGGGTCAAAGCCCTCGAAGGCCCGCCGGTAGTTTTCGCGCTTGTAGAGAATAGTCTGCCAGCTTAGACCCGCCTGAGCGCCTTCCAGTACCAGAAACTCGAATAAAACTCGCTCATCGTGTTGCGGTACGCCCCATTCCTGGTCATGGTACTCGGTTTCGAGTGGACTACGCAAAGCCCACCCGCATCTTATCAGATTGTCCGCGCTCATCGGGCGACCCCTACCGCCCCGACCAGCTCCCGCACCAGTTCGCGGATTCGCTGGGGGGTATATTCGGTTTTGGTTAGATAATGGGCGATACCCAGCCGCAAAAAGTCGCGCTCCGGCAAGCTAAGTTCTTTGGCACTGATGACAATTACTGGAATATTCATAGTCCGGCGGTCGTGGCGCAAGCGCGAAAGCACCTGAAAACCATCTAGCCGGGGCATCATCAAGTCCAGCACAATCAGGTCGGGCAGGTTCTGGAAGGCCAGCTTGAGGCCCTGTTCGCCACTGGCGGCAGTCGCCACCACAAAATCCTGGGTGGTAAGGGCCTCTTTAACCATTCGGCGGAGGCTGGCATCGTCATCTATCAAAAGCAGATTGCGCTGGGGACGGGCCGCCGTCAGGCGATTAATCGTATCGGTCAATTTACGTAAATCAATCGGTTTGGGCAGAAAGCTGGCGCTGCCCAGCATCATACCATTCACCGGGCTATCCACCACAGTACTGATAATTACCGGAATATTGGCCGTCGCAGGGCTGGCTTTGAGTTCCAGCAGCAAATCCCAGCCATCCATCTTTCCCGCCAGAATAATATCCAGCACAATCACTGCCGGATGCAGCAAGCTTTCGTTTAGCACCCGCCGGGCCTGTTCTGCGCTATAAGCTAACTCGAACTGGTAGCCATCTTCTTCCAGATAAGTGCCAATCAGATGGCCCAGGCTGGTATCATCCTCGATAATCAGCACCAGCTTTTCGTTGGCGGCTTGCCATGCCTCGGCTGGCCCGGCGGGGTGGTTAGCCTGTTCATGAATCGCAGGCAGGGTGAAATAGAAGGTGCTACCCCGCCCAAGCTCGGTTTCCACCCAGATTTTACCGCCATGAGCCTCGACAATTTCGCGGCTGATTGCCAGCCCCAGCCCAGTGCCGCCGATTTCGCGGCGGTCACTGTTATCCACCCGATAGAATTTGGTGAATAGCTGGCTTTGAGCCTCACGGGGAATACCGAGGCCGTAATCTTTGACCGCGATTTCCACTTTATCATGCTCATTGAGCCGGGTAGTAATAATCACATCGCCGCCGTCAGGCGAATATTTCAGGGCGTTACTGACCAGATTGGTCAGGGTTTGCAAGATACGGTCAGGGTCGGCCCGTACCATGGGGATATTGGGCGGCAAATTCAGCTTGAGGCGGTGATGTTGCTGACTAAAGACATCGCTTATCCGACGCATCAAGAGCTTGAGGTCTACTTCGCTAAAGTTATAAATCTGGCGACCCGCCTCCATGCGCTGAATGTCCAGAAAATCATTAATTAGAATCGAAAGGCGCTGGGCCTCTTTATGGATAGTTTCGACATACAGCCGCGATTTGGCTTCGGAGAGCTGGCGGGTCAACATTAGTTCCGAAAAGCCCAAAACGCTTGCCATCGGAGTTCGTAGCTCGTGCGAGACCATGCTCACCAGTTCGTCCTTGAGACGGGAAACGGCCTGTTCCTGGGTTACATCCCGAAAGACCCCGACCGTGCCAATAATTGCCCCGCCATCATCCAGAATCGGGGCCGCAACCAGGGCTATCAAAGCCTCGCCCCCATCTTCGCCGCCGCGCTTAATCTGGAAAATCTGTGGCTCGATAGAACTGGCGACCTTCATCGCCCGGTGGAGGGGCGAAAGTTCCGGGTTGAGCGGTTGTCCGCTGCGGTCACTGAATTGGAGAGCTTCCAGATAGCCCCGACCAATAAGTTCCAGGGCCGGGTAGCCAGTCAGCCGCTCGGTGGCGGGATTGACCGAAATGATTTTCTGGTCGGTATTGGTAGTGAAAACCCCATCAGCGATACTGTCCAGAATGGCCCGGCTACGATTGCGCTCAGTGGCGACGGCATCGAACAACCGAGCGTTTTCGATTGCGACTGCCGCCTGACTTGCAATCAAGGTGACAATATCCATGTCCTCTTTGGCAAAGACCCGGCCCGCCGTCGAGTCATTCAGGATAATTGCCCCCACCGTATTTTTCTGCCATCGCAACGGACTAATCAAGATTGCTCCGGTATGCCCCGGCTCAAGATTCCAATAGCGGTTCAGAAAGTGGGAAAGGCCTGAGATAGCTCGCTGGCTCAATTCCAGCGGAAAATCCATTTCAGCCAGGACCAAAGGGGCAGATGGGTTATCGCTCATCTCGTTCATCTCAAAGGAAATATCCGAAATGGTAAAAGTAGGTCGGTCAGCCCGGATTTCTGGATGATTCTCATCCCCCGCTTTGGATTGACGGTGTTCCGCCATGACGGTCAGGGCGCGGTTGGTTTCGTCCCATAGGGCAATTGCTCCTCGGTTGGCCTGTACCAGCCGGACGGTTTCGCGGACAATGGTACTTAGCACCTCCGGCAAGTTGAGCGAGGAGTTAATTGCCAGGCCAATATCATGGAGCGCCTGGTTGCGGGTCAACATCCGCTCGATAGCCCGTTGTTGCTCATCCACCGATATCCAAAGCTGTTCCCAGGTTTTGCGGACGGTTTCGAGTTTTTGGTACTGGGCCAAAATCCGCCCGTATTCGGCGGCGTTGCACAGGGCCGGGTCGAGCGCGTCGCACAAGTTTTGCAATTCGGTTAATATGACTGGTGGCAGCAATTGTGGGCCAAGTAGGATTAGCCCACCTCGAAAAATAAGCGCACTGCGGTCAGTGCGGCCCATCGGGAAATAAGTCAGGGCCTGCTGATTTTTGTCCAGTATTTTCGTCAGCTCAGGAAAGTCAGCTAAACTGCTCTGCTGGTCGGTCTGAAACATTTCGGAATAGCTGATGAATGGGCCGCTGGCCCGCGCCAAGCCGGACGGGGTATGACGCTCGCTCAAGAGGTTAAAGCGACCTATTTCATTATCCCAGCGTAACAGGGCCATTCCGGTGACAGTTGGGCCGGTTAGCTCGGCGGCTAAACGCAACCCTTCCTGCGCTACTTCACCCAGGTTCAGGCGCTGGCACAGTTCGAGATATTCGCGGCGTACCAATTCGGGGGCTTCTCCGCTCTCTTCTTCAGTATCCATCAAATAATCTACGTGGTCATCTAAAGCCGAAATCGGGCTGGAAGCGGCTGATTTTTGGTTTGGAGTTATTATTTTCTTGGCTGACATATCGCTGTCTTGTCTAGTGTTATTATTTTTCCACACTTTATCATCTGTACGAAAGTTAGACAAGCTACATCGGCGGGGAGTTAGTGCTGAGTGCTGAGTGCTGAGAAAGTCTGATGGACGGCTGATAGCTTTTATTTATAGTTCAAACCTCAAACTTCAAACCTTTTCTACTGACCACTGACCACTGCTCCCGCGTTAGACCTCTGTTAGATGTAGCAATGCAAGGCCGGGTGCTATTTCTTTAGGCCGAGATTTTTGTTATAATGCCCCATAGCTCGTTGATAGAGTAAAATAGCGAAAGCTGACAAAAAGGTCAGTGCGAATACGAAACGGAGAAAACCAGGTTGAAAATTACCGCTGAGAAGGATGAGCAAAGCCAGTACATCGTAACGATTGAGGTGGATGCCGCCGAGCTGGATGAAGCCAAAGGAAAAGCTGCCCGCAAGCTCTCCAACCGCTATGCCATTCCCGGCTTTCGTCCCGGCAAAGCTCCCAGGGCGCTGGTAGAGCGGTTTGTGGGGGCCGAGCAGTTGTTGCAGCAAGCGACCCAGGACTTATTGCCCAAAGCTTACCAGAACGCCATCAAGCAGGAAGACATCAAGCCGATAGCCGACCCTGAATTTGATATTAAGTCTACCGACCCACTGACGATTGTGGCGACGATTGCGGTTGAGCCAACCGTTGAACTGGGCAGCTATCAGGACATCAAGTTTGATATGCCAACGGTAGAAGTTACCGAGGATGAAATCACCAAAGTTCTGGAGCAGCTTGCCGACCAGCAAAGTACCTGGGAAGAGCCGGAAACTGAGCGCCCGGCTCAGGAGGGCGACCAGGTAGACCTGAGTATGCAGACCATCCGGGACGGCGAAGTGATTGGCAGCGGTTTTGAGCGAACCGGGGTGTTGGGCAAAGGTGAACTTTTGCACCCAATTGATGACCAGGTGACGGGGATGGCGGTAGGCGAGGAAAAGATAGTTACCGTCCAGCGCAAACCCACGACTGAAATCGTCGAGCCGGGCGAAAGTGAGAATGTTGAAGAATCGACGGAAGAAGCAACCGAAACTCCATCGGAGGAGGGCGTAGAAGCTCCTACTCAGGAAGTTGAAACTATTGAATTGCCGGACGAGGAAGCTTCGACCCTGGTAGAAGAAGACATCGCCCCTTTGACTTTCAAGGTAGTGTTGAATAGCATCAAGGTCAAGCACACCCCGGATATGGATGATGAGTTGGCTAAGGCGGTCAGCGATGTGGAAACCCTCGATGCCCTCAAAGTGCGAGTAAAGGAAAATTTGGTCGCTCAGAAGGATTCTAACAACAAGCGTGAATTGACCGAAAAGATTATCAAGGAGGCTGTCACCCTTTCCCATATTGTGATGCCGCCGGTAATGATCAACGCTGAGATTCACGCCCTGGAAGACGGGATGAACCAACGTCTCAAGCAGCAGAAATTGACGATTGACCAATATTTGCGCTTTATGAACAAGTCGCACGAGGAGTTTCACGAAGAATTGCGTCCACAGGCTGAAGACCGCATCAAAACGGCTCTGGTGTTGCGTGAAATCGCACGAGCCGAGGGTATTACAGTCGAGGATGGCGAGCTTGACCGCGAGGTCGAGAAGATGGTTGACCAATATACCCTGAACTTGCCGGAAGACCAGCGCGAACAGCAGGAAGCTTCGATGCGGACTTATTTCCGCCAGGAGCAAAACCGCAGCCAGATGCGCGAAGATATTTTCAGCCGCAAGCTGGGAGAGCGTCTGATTGAGCTGGCAACTGGGTCGAAGCCGCTAGAGTTTACGCCCTTGGAAACGCCCGACCAGACTGATGACCAGAAAGCCGAATTGAGCCTGGAAGTAGATGGCCCGTCGGTCACGGGGGAAGTTGCCCCGGTTGAGAACGAGAACGAGGACGAGGAAGTAACCGTCAAAGCTGCGCCCGCTAAAAAGCCTCGCGCTCCTAAGAAGGCTAAAGCCGAGCCAGTTGCCACCGCCGAAACTGTCGAGGAATAATCGGTTCTGCCGGGTAATTCCGGCTTCCTTGAGGGCTTAGAAATGAGGATTGGTATTTATTCAGTCCTCGCTGCTTGGCCTTCAACCCTATCAAAATTTATGGCCCGCCCGTCGGTGGTTTCGCCGCCGGGAATACTCTGGAGGAAAATATTATGGGTGAGATATATATACCCAATATTAATACAATCCCTGGTCGGTTTACTAAACCGGAACAGGTTGTGCCTTATGTAATTGAAAATACCAATCGGGGCGAGCGGACTTATGATGTCTATAGTCGCTTGCTGCGAGAGCGCATTATCTTTTTGGGAACTGGGATTGACGACCAGATTGCCAATGTGGTCATCGCCCAATTGCTGTTTTTGGACTATGAAGACCCCGAAAGAGATATTTCGATTTATATTAATAGCCCTGGTGGTTCGGTTACGGCGGGTCTGGCGATTTATGATGCGATGCAGTTTGTCCGCCCCGACGTTGTGACCATGTGCATGGGTCTGGCGGCTTCGATGGGAACGGTACTGCTCTGTGCCGGTACAGAAGGCAAGCGGTTCGCGCTTCCCAATAGCACCATTCACCAACACCCGGCGGGTGGCGGGATGCAGGGTTACGCCCCGGATGTCGAAATTCAGGCTCGTTATCTGCTGGATATGCAGCGCAAGGTACGCGAGATTATGGCAAAGCATACCGGTCAGACCTACGAGCGGATTAGCCGCGACTTTGACCGCGACCATTACATGACGGCGGAAGAAGCCAAAGACTACGGCATCATTGACGATATTCTGACGGCGGGAGCGCCATCCTTAGAGAAGGGTTTGACCCGTTAAATAGGGTTGCAACCTTTAGTTTTAAGTTGACATAAAAGCAGCGCCTTAAAATCGGGGCGCTGTTTTTCATTTTCCTGAAATAGTTCCCCTAATTTCATCGTTTCCAAATAAAGCAATTAACTGTATACTCATGCTGTCGGATATTATAATTTATGGGAATAAGAGTGGTCAGTAGTCAGTGGTCAGTAAAATCCGTAAATCCTGTGTATCTTTGTTAGATAGTAATTCAAGGAGAACCCAGAATGCAAAGTATCGGGGTTGATGAACTAAAACGGCATACCGCCCGAATTTTGCGCCAGATGCAGGAGTCGGGCGAGGAAATTCAGTTGACTTATCGTGGTCGGGTGGTGGCCCGCCTCGTTCCCGAAGCGCCTCTTTCTAAAAATGAAGCCCTGGCAAAATATCGGGCTGACCGTAACAAGCTAATTTCCGAAATTGCCAAATATACACCTGTTACCGTTGATGTCACTGCCCTCGTCAAAGAAATGAGACGCGAATTTTGAGAGTCGTAGATGCCAGCGTTTGGGTTAGTCACCTGACTCCAGCCGATAGCAATCACCTCAATAGTCTTCGCTGGATAGACGACTACACTGATAGCGGTGGTGAGCTTCT
The DNA here is from genome assembly GCA_038245615.1 of Chloroflexia bacterium. Lineage (GTDB taxonomy): Bacteria > Chloroflexota > Chloroflexia > Chloroheliales > Chloroheliaceae > 54-19. Next base: position 38,633 of record JBBRSG010000035.1, read on the forward strand.
TGTACCTACACTTCTATTGGTTGAGGTTGCCGGGGTAATTGCCCGCTTAAGCGGACAGCCCTCAATGGGACGACAAGCTGCCGAGCAATTGTACAATACCCCTGGAGTGCGTTTAGTTGACCTGGACGACCAACTTGCGGTGAGCGCCGCCCAAATAGCGGCTGATTTCAGGTTGCGCGGCGCGGACGCGGTTTACGTGGCAGTAGCTGCCCGGTTTAATGCGCCGCTTATCACCTGGGATAAAGAACAGCTAACTCGCGCCGCCCCAATAGTTGCCGCCCGTACCCCCGATACCGATACCCCCTAACTTCTATAAGTGTCATCAAAAGTTTATAAAATCTTCTTGACACAAAATATTTTCTATTATACGTTGATAAATATCAACGCATAGAATGTAAGTTCTTTTACACTTTAAATCTTGCTACTTTACCGCCAATATCGGTTGAGGGATTATTAATCATGACTTTTTCAAAAGACTTTTGGAGGAAGAGGTTAGGTGCGATTGTGCTTTTCCAATTGCTGCTTCCTTTTATTTTAGGGGCTTGCGGGGATAATAGCACCCCTAATTCGGTTAATGCGAACCCAACTATAGCCCCTAGTTCAGTTCCTAATACCTCTCTTTCATCTTCAAGTCCCGCTCCGATTCCGAATAAACTCTTGTTAGGTAGCCAGGATTTTAGCTGGGGTGAGATAAGCCGCTATCAACCCGGTTCTAATGACCAATTGAAGGTAGTTGCGCTGAAACCGGAATTAACCTCGGCTCTCAGCAGCTGGTTTGATAATGCTCCCAAACTAGAGCCGCTAAGTTCGGGCGGTAATCCTAGTGTGTATTTACTCAGTATCAAGCCCGAATTGCGGAAGGGTTTAGCCGACGGCTCACTCAAGTTTATGAACTCGCTTGATGGCGGGGTGCGAGGGGCGTTGGTGGATAGCAAAACCAATATCATTCGGGGGCAGGTATCCTTGCAGCCCATCGGCGGGGCTGTTGGGGCCTCGGCAATCGGGATAGTTGGCGGCACGGTTTTTCAGCTATTGACCGCGGTATCGGCCCAAAGCTATTTGATCGAGATTAACCAGCAGCTTGTATCTATCAACCGAAATTTGGAAGAAATTAAGCAATTCTTACAGGATAAAGAATATACTGCCCTGACCGGCAATCTGGATTATCTGACTAGAATCCGCGACCTTTTTACTCAGCAGAATATCAATGAGACTGACTTGCAACCGTTTCGCAACGAGTTGGAAAAAATTGAGCGCGAATCTCTACAGGCTATGAGTCTAGCAAAGACCCAAATGGATAAGAATTTCACCGCTTATAAGGATACCAAAATAGATAAAGGTTTGTTTGGTACAACCAGAGATGAAAAGAAAATAGATGAATTCGAGAAATTAACTGGAACTTATGAGGTTGCCGCTAAAAATTTCTACCTGGCTTTGACGGTTAGAGGCTTGGCGGCTCAAATTACCTGTGCCATGCCCGGCAGCCAAAGTGCTGGTCTTAGTCGTCTGGAAGATGCTAATAAAACACTGGCAGAGTGGAACGAGAATAAAGGTAAGTTTTATGAGCTGGTGAAAGCCCGTATCCCCGAAATGGATGGTTTTTTGGTCAATTCTAAAAAGCAGGATAATTTTCAGAAATTTGCGACGACCGGCAAAACAACTACCAGCCAAACTTTCGCTCAGGCAAACACCGCTTTTTCTAGCAATATTCAGCTTGTGAAAAGCCAAATTCAAGAGTCCAGCCAGCCGCTATTACTGTTAGGGGAACTGAACACTCAGGGGAAATTAATAAAAGTAAGCCAGGTGGTTAAACCTTAAATCTTTTTAGTCGCCAGTATCGCGGCGCTATGGGGCGTAACCAGAATTTCGGTGGAGTGTAGACGTGGGTCGGTGAGCCAGAAGTCGCGCACCGGGTCGGGCTGACCGCGCCATTCGGGAGGCCACTGGTCGAGCGGAGTGAGGTCGTCCAGCACCATCAAGCCGTCGGGTTGGAGTAGCGACAAAAACAATTCCGGTTGCCGTTTGGACTGGGCCGCATCGCCAAAGACCAGCGAGAACGGGCCGTGTGGAATAATCGTCTGCCAATCCGCGTTTAATACCTGCACATTCGGAAAATTTTGGAATAGGTCGGCGCAAGCAGTAGCTCGTTCCGGGTCTAATTCCACTGTTACCAACTTGCTATTGGCGCTCATCCCACTGACAATCCACGCCGCCCCGACCCCGCAACCCGTTCCGATTTCGGCGATAGCCCCACCAGATTGCTGACCTGCCAGCACTTGCAATAATCTCCCAACTTCAAGACTACAGGAGTTGGGAAATTGCAGCGTTTCGGCTAAACTCATCGCCTGCTGCACCAAAGGCGGGATATTGTTAAGGGCGTGATAATCAATCATAGTGGGTAAAGTTAATCAATATCCTCAAATATTTCGCTGACCCGCGGGGCAAAACCCGGTAATAAAGACGATTGGAGCATGTCCTGTTCGTAAACGGTGGCAACCTGTTCAAGGATTAGCGATTGGGGGTCACGCCGGAAAACCTCAATCTGGCGGCGAGGCCAACTGACAATCCAGTATTCATTTACCCCCCGGCGCGAGTAGAGCTTGAGCTTAACTTCCCGGTCACGGGTTTCGTTAATGTTGCCGGGCGATAGCACTTCAATCACCAGTTCGGGGGCGGCGTGTAGTTTCCCGTCATCTTCGAGGGCCATCGCCAAACGTTGATTGCTAATCCACACCAAATCCGGGGCTACGTCATCATCCTCGGCAAAGATAAGGCCAGGCGCTCCGTTTACTTTACCTAAACCACTTTGTTTGCTCCAGACCGATAAAAAAGTACCGATTTGCATACAAACCAATTGGTGATTCCAATGCGGTTGTTTTGCCACGTATAGTTCTCCATCAATAATTTCGTAGCGTTTGCCGTCGTCGGGCATGGCTTCGAGGTCTTTGGAGGTCCAGCGCAGGGTTTTCATTGTTCGCTCCCTTTATTTTTGCTATTCTGCAAGTGGATTTTAGCATAGATTTCCGAGCATTGAAAGAAAATTACTTTTAGCGTGATAAAATGAGTCTGGCAATTCATGTGATTGAAGGGTGGTCATAATCCAAAAATCGAGGCGTTCCGGGCGCTGGTTGCCGCGCCCCTACAATTTATGACTAGGCCTCACCTAGTTATCAGTAACTCCAATCCTGCCATTGACCAACCAGTTTGGGAGGGCCAAAGATTATGAGCGAAGTAAATCCAAAGCTGGAAAAGCAAGACTATAGCTGGGTAGCCCTGGTAAGCGATACTTATGGGCTGGCAATAGAAAGCCAACCAGTTTTACTCCACCAGCACGACGAGCAACGCATTTTTCGGCTCAATACCAGCGCGGGGACGAGCCTGATTCTGAGGCTCTGTCCGCCTTCCCGCTCATATCAGCAAGTCCAGAACGAAACCCAGATTCTGCTTTACTTGAGCCGCCACAAATTCCCCGCCCCGGTTTTGCGGCTGACCCGTGCTGGTCAAGCTCTTTTTGAGTGGCAGGCGGGTTGCTGGGGCTATGTTCAGGATTTTATTGAGGGGGAACATCCTCGGCTCAATCTGGCGACTATCGAGGAAATAGCCGGGTTGCTAGGGCGGTTGCATACTCTGACCGATAACGCTGCACCCTTTCCGGTTCAACTGGATTGGCTGGATGATTTGGATAATAGCATCAAACGGGCCGAAAATTGTGCCAGCGACCCAAAGTGGGGTCAGCAAGCCCAGGAAGTAGCCGCCAGTTTACGGAGTTTGCCATCTTTGCGGGGTTTACCTATCGGGATAGTCCATACCGACCCCCATGAGGGCAATTTTTTGCGTACTCCTGACGGACAATTCATTATGCTGGATTGGGAATATGCCGGAATGGGCCAAATGATTATTGACCTGGGCATGGTCTTGGGTTGGCTCTGTTTGTGGCCGGCCTACCGGGATATAAATGGAGCGTTAAGTCGTAACGATGCCGATTATGACGAAGAGTGGTGCAAAACTTTTCTGGCAGTGTATCAACAGACCCGCCCCCTTAGCTGGGAAGAGGCCCAACATCTAGGGCCAGCAATCCGGTTTGTGATAGGCTGGTTTGCGGCCCGCGATATTGAAAACGAAGTCAAAGAGACCGGAACAAGTGAAGATGGTCTGGCTTTCTTCCATTGGGCGGTTGTCCACAGCCTCACCCCCGCCAGAGAAAGCCTTCTAACCAAATGGGCTATCGAAACCGGCCCTCAGACCCAAGAGGATAAATCGAAAATCTAAGATCGAAAATCTAAAATCGCAACCTCGCCCCTTTACTCAGTCCTGCTTACTGCATTTCCCCTGGCCTCCGGCCTCCGACCCGTGCATTCGTAAATCGTAAATCCCTAAATTTCCCGGCCTACCGTGCGGGCTTGCTGCACCTGGGCATTGTTGACCTCGCCCAGACCTTCGATTTCGTCTTCCAGGCCTGCGAAAATATCCTTGAGGCGGTCAATCGTGGCGGCATCGGCCTCCCAATAGCCCCGTGAATTGGCTTCCAGCAACCGCCCAACGATACCCTTGAGGCTATACGGGTTAAGCTCGGTCAGCCGCTCGCGCATGGCCTCATTCTTGACGAAGGTATTATCTATCCCGCTATAGACCCAATTATCTACTGCCGCCGCCGTCGCGCTCCAGCCGAAGGTATTGCTGACCCGTACCTCGATTTCACGGACACCTTCGTAGCCGTACTTGAGCATCCCCTCGTACCACTTGGGGTTGAGCAACTTGGCCCGCGACTCCAGCCGGACAGTTTCTTCCAGGGTGCGGATTCCGCCGCCCTGGGCTAACCCGCCGCCACTCGCCGACTGACTATCCGCCATCAGCGAAACCGGACGCTTACCGCCGTTCAGCTTCTCGACGGTCTTGCTGATACCGCCCAGATATTCGTAATAGTGGTCTACATCGGTAATCCCGATTTCGGCGCTATCAATATTCTGGAACGAAAGTTCGACCCGGCTCAGGGCTTTTTCCATCAGGTTGCGGGCTTGCGAACCCTCGGCCTTGAGACCGTAGACAAAGCCTTTGCGGTTCAGGAAAGCCTCACTCAGTTCGGCATCATCCTGCCAAGCGCTGCTGTCCACCATAAAATTGACGTTAGCGCCATACTGACCGGGGGCATTGGAGAAAACCCGCGCCGCCGCCTCGTCAAAAGACACCCCCTTTGCCATCTCCGCGCTGACGTGCTTCTTGATAAAGTTATCTTCAAAGCTTTCGTCGGCCTGAGCCGCCGCCCGCGCCGCCCGGTCAAGCAACTCCATCTGGTTCGGCATCAAGTCGCGGAAAATTCCGCTAACCGTGATAACTACATCTATCCGGGGACGACCCAACTCCTCTAACGGAATGAGCTTGATTCCACTGACCTTACCTAGCCCGTCTACCGTCGCCCGCGCCCCCATCAGGTACAAGGCCTGCGCCACCCCTTCCCCGTCGGTCTTGATATTATCAGTCCCCCATAGCACCATCGCCATCGTTTCGGGGTATTTACCGCCGAGTTCGGCCTTACCTCGTTCAAGCATGGCACGGGCGCTCTTTTCTCCGGCCCGTCGCGCAATCGGACTTGGCACCAGAGCCGGGTCAAGGCCGTGAATATTGCGTCCGGTGGGCAGTACCGCCGGGTTACGCACAATGTCATTCCCGCTGCTTGGCTCGATATATTCGCCGTTAAAGGCCCGCAAAAGCTGCGAAATTTCAGAATTGTGTAGCAGATTTTCGGCGACTTCCGATAGATACTCAAACATCGGAGTACTATCCGTCGTCTTCACCTGCGCTTCTTCCAAAAGATATTGGGCGGCGGCATGCTGACCCTGGGTCGGTTGCTGATTGTGCAAGCCCTGTACTAGCAAGCCGATTGACCGCTTTTGCACCTGGCTCAACCGCTCCCACCGGGCCATCAAATCGTTATTGCCCGAAGCTTGCTTGCGGACTTCCTCCAAGTTCCAGCCCCAACCCTCGGCGATAAGCTCGGTCAGGTTACGAGCCTCCTCATCTGAACCGGCCCGACCCCGCGAGAAACTGCTGATGGAATTTAGCACATCTGCCAGCATGTCCAGAGCGGGTGGCTCGTCCGCAATATGCAAGCCATTGGGTATCAACCGCTCTTCGATTTCCAGCAACGAAGTATAGAGGTTCAAAACATAGCCGTCCGGGTCAACTTCCGGCCTGATAGTGGTGCGTAATTCGATAACCTGGGCCTGCGCGATGATCGACTCCAGCAGCATATCCAGGGCATCCTCACCCCCATTCTCGCCCGCTTCCAGATTCTTGCGCGGGTCATAGACCGCCCCTCTAGCCGCGAAGCTATGACCTTCTGCCAGAGCCTTGCGATAGACATTAATCGTGTCCTTGAGAGCCAGCAAATTCTGGTACAGTCCGGCGGTTTCTAAAGGTGGTGACAGATAGCTCACGATGGTGGCATAGCCGCGCCGCTTGGCAATCGTCCCCTCCGAAGGATTGTTGACGCTGTACAGATAATAATTGGGTAATTCCCCAATCAGGCGGTCAGGCCAGCATTTGGCGCTGAGACCGATTTGCTTGCCGGGCATAAACTCCATTGAGCCGTGTGTCCCGAAGTGCAGGGCGGCATCGGCGTTCCAGACCTTATTCAGATAGGTATAAAAGGCCGCAAAACCGTGATGCGGGGCGGCGTTGGTTGCCATCAAAAGGCGCATCGGGTCATCTTCGTAGCCAAAGCTGGGCTGCACGCAAATTAGCAAATTGCCAAACTCGCGCCCCAGGATTTGCAACCCGGCGTGGTCGGTCAACAAATTGCCGGGGGCTGGCCCCCATAACGGCTCGATTTCTTCCCAGTGTGGGAAAAGACGCTGATAGTCGGCGGTTGCCAGATGGCTATGCAAGTTAGCCGACGTGCCGTAGGCCGCGCTGTTGCCCTCGACCACCAGTTTACGCAATTCGTCGGCGGTTTCGGGTAGCTCGATAGTGTAGCCCTCGGCCTTCATGCGGCTCATCAGCCGATAGAGGCTCTCGAAAACCCCTAGATAAGCTGCCGTGCCAACGTTACCTTTGTTGGGCGGAAAGCTGAAAAGAACCACCGCGATTTTCTTTTGAGCATTGGCCTTGTGGCGCAACTGGGCAAAGCGGGCCGCCCGCCGAGCCAGATTGTGGGTTTCTTCCGGCAGAGCATAGAGGGCCTTGTCCGGGCCGCGCTCCAATCCGGCGGCATAGACCACCGGCAGGCCTGCCCCATCCAGTTCGGGGACGGCGACTTGCAAGGCGGCTTGCACCGGGTTCAGCCCGGTTCGGCTGTTGCGCCATTCGGCCTCGGTCTGGAAAAAGAGCGGGATAACCGACCAGACCGGCACATTTAGCCGCTCCATCTGGGCGATAGCGGCGGGGGCATCGTTTTCCGCCCCACCCCCGACCAGCGAAAAGCCGCTCAGGTTCATCACCAAATCGGCGGTAGCGACGGGTGTGGTCGCGCCCTTCTTGTCAATTTTCTTTTCCTCTAAATAGAAAGTTTCGATACAGGGCCGGAAGTCCAGCCCGGCGGCGTAGGCCGGAACAGCCTCAACCCCGGCGGCTTCCAGTTCGCGCACCAGCCCATCAATGTGCTTGCGGTTGCCGGTCAGAAAGAAAGCCCGCATGGTGATAAGCCCGATTTTAGGGCGGTTCTGGTAGCCGGGTTTGGCTTTGGCCCGCCATTTGTCGAACTCCTCGCGGCTCTCGAAGGTCTTGCCGGGGGCATCGGGATGAAACAGGGCCAACCGAGGATACATAATCGGCTCTTTGACCTTGCGCTTGAGTTGCTTGAAGTCGTAGCCCGGCACATATCTTTCCAGGGCGAAAAGTAGCAAATTCTCGATGTTTTCGGGCGTACCATTGAGCCAGTAGGTCATAAACAGGACGTACGCCCGCAAATCCTGAGCCTGGCCCGGTATCAGCTTGAGAACGGCGGGTAGCGCCCGCATCATGGCGACCATGCCGGAATGCGTCCCTTTTTTGACCGGGCGGGCATTGCGGAGGCGTTTTTTGGCGTTGCGCTTTTCGGCCAGCGACGTTTTGGTCTCTTCGTCCTGTTCCAGAATCTGCTGCTCGGCATCTTTTTTGCCTACCAGCTTGCCCACAAAGCCAGTCACTTTAGTGACAGGATTGCTGTGGATAAATTGCAGCATTTTTTCAAACTCGAAAGTCCCCAAACGGTTGAGGCGCATTAGCTGGGGCATCGAGTTGAGGATGACCAGAGCGCGGTCAGGTTTGAGCGGCCCGTGTTTTTGGAGAAGGGTTTGAAGCGGAACGGCCTGCTCGTTTTGGACAATCATATTGCAGAAGAAAAAATCGCTGGCGGCTAAATCGCGCTCGAAATCGGCCCAGCGCGGCGATTCGTCCTTGAGTTCCTTGCAAAGATAGGTCTGGATTTCCAGGGGCAGGCCCAACTCGCGGCGCAGCTTTTCGGCAGCCCCTTCTAGTGCGTCCAGATAAATATTATCCAATAGCAGAAATAAAAATTTCATCCTCACTCTCCCAATTCAAGTGATGAGGGCCAGGGCTGGATATAACCTCTACTCAACCCCTGGCTCTTATAAGGTTGCCTCAGCTAAAACTACGTGGTAAAACCCTTTGTTGAAATGGCGCTGGCGAATCAAGCGCCGATTATTGGTTGCCAGAGCGCGGCGTACCGCTTTTTCGCCAATGATTTCCAGCCGGGTATTCCGCTGGCGGCGCGGGAATTTCTGTCCAAACCAGTGCATCGCCCGCAGTGGCAGGCTGGCGGGAGCGTAGGTGAAAATCAGCCGCGAGGGGGCGAGTTCCACTAATCGTTTGAAGATGCGGCCCAGTTCTTCTTCGGGATAATAAATCAGCACATCCAGGCAAATAATCAAGTCGAAGTTGCCACCATTGGGGAGGCTGGTCTGGTCAAAAGCTTCCAGGTCGGCGGTGACAAATACCGCTTTTTGAGCAACTTCGTCCGGTTCGGCGGCGAGGCGCTGGCGGGCGGCTTCAACCATCTGGGGGGAAAGGTCGCAACCGACTACCTGATGTCCGCGTCGGGCCAGTTCCAGCGACACCACTCCCGGCCCGCACCCGGCATCCAGAATGCGTAGGGACTGGCCCTTAGCCGCTTCATCCAGCCAGATGAGAGCCTGGCGCATCACTTCGGCATGACCTTCGCGGACGGTGCGCCGGATGAACGATACCGGCCCATCGCCATAAATCGTCTTCCAGCGCTCGAAGCCAACCGGCCCGAAATATTCGCGTAGCGCCGCTTTTCGCGCTCCCAAGTCGCCAGTTTTTTCCTGGGTATCCAGCATCATCAATGCTCCATTGAAATACTTATTAACTAAATACTTTTTAACAGGGATATACAGAATGGACAGGATTTTTATTTATGAGCGAGTACAATCTATTCGCCCATTGTAAGGTTAATTTAACAGAATGGGCTTTTCAAGTCTGTAGTTGATACTACTTTATGAAGCAGAAATTAAATCTTCTAACTAAAGAGTTTAGCCTATCGTCAGGCTATTGCTGAGAAATTTAGCTGGTTAGACGAAAACAATCCTTCAAGTGATAAATTTCACAGATAGAACCGCAAAGCAGTGGTATAACTAATCCGGCGATAGATATTGTGAAATAATAAACAAGAAGTAAGGCAATGGCCCTCTTAATAATCAGTATTTTTGGAATGATGATAGTAATAGCGATGATTAGTTTAGTAGTATGGCAGGCCCAACGGCGGGATACCTACTGGCGCAGTCGGGCGGCTCTAGCTGACCGTCTAATGGAAAAAGAACGCGTATGGTTGGAAACTCACGGGGTTCATTTGCATTAAAGACACAAAGAGATTACAAAAGAGGTAAAGAAACTAATTTGCTACTACTAACCCAGGTTGCAGTCCCTGATGAATTTTCACAAATAATCCGCGTATCGTTTCAATAAGTCGGGGCTTTTCTAAAAATAGATTAGCCGTTATAATGTTGCAATGCTAGAACACTTTGACCCTTCTCAAATCAAAGACGAGGCTTTGCGCCAGCAATTTATGGTGCTGGTTAATTTGCTTGAGA
>JBBRSG010000036.1:0-48674 GCA_038245615.1 Chloroflexia bacterium
ACCCACTCCACCGCCAGTTTCTGGGCGCGGTTGTTAGTTCCGGCCTACGCTCTGCCGATGGTGGGCCGGGAAGCCGAGCTGGAAATCATCAATCGCAAGCTCGATCAGGTACTCCAAAATCGCGGCCAGCTTATCGGGGTGACGGCGGAAGCGGGCATGGGCAAATCGCGCCTGAATGCCGAAATCATCCGACTGGCGGTGCAGCGCGGGCTGGGCGGTTTCGCCGGAGAATGTTTGTCGTTTGGCACAAACATCAGCTATTTGGTCTGGCGCAATATCTGGCAGGGCTTTTTCGGAATTAATCCGGCCTCATCCCCCGAAAGCCAGTTGCGCCAACTGCAAGAACAACTGGCGGCCCTTAACCCAGCATTTCTGCCTCGGTTGCCGCTGCTGGATGTGGTGCTAAACCTGACCATCCCCGATAATGAACTGACCGCCGCCCTGGATGCCAAGCTCAGAAAAGAATCCCGTGAGAGCCTGTTAGTAGATTGCCTTCGCGCTTGGATTTTAGGGTCAGCCCCCAATTCGCAACCCGTGACCTCAACTCCGACCCTCTTGATATTGGAAGATTGTCACTGGATTGACCCGCTTTCGCAGGATTTGCTGGAAGCTATCGGGCGCAATGTAGCGGACTTGCCGGTGCTATTGGTGCTGCTCTATCGTCCGCCCCAGGAAGCCGCCCTGGAACACCTGCGGACAGCCCGCCTGAAAGCGTTCAGCCACTTTACTGAAATCGGCCTCAAAGAGTTCAGCCTGCCGGAAGCCCAACAGCTAATTGAACTAAAACTGGAACAGCTTTTTCATGGGCGCTTTGAAGAAGAAGGTGCATCGGCGGAATTGGTGGCCCGTCTGACCGCCAAAGGCCAGGGCAATCCTTTCTATATTGATGAAATGGTCAATTTGATTCAGGATAAAGGGCTTGACCCGACTGACCCGCAAGCCCTGGCCCAGCTCGAATTGCCCGATAGCCTTTATAGCCTGATTATCAGCCGGGTTGACCAGTTAGCCGAGGGCGAAAAAACCACCCTGAAAGTTGCCAGCGTGGTCGGGCGCATCTTTCGGGCCGGTTGGCTGTGGGGGGCTTATCCGCAACTTGGCAGCCCGGCCCAGGTTCAGCAGCAGCTTACTAATCTCGGACAGCGCGACCTGACCCGGTTGGACAAGCCCGGCCCGGACATGGAATACATGTTCAAGCACATTATCACCCAGGAAGTTGCCTACGAAAGCCTGTCCGTCGCCATCCGCGAAATGCTGCATCAGGAAATCGGGCGATATATCGAGCAAAGCTATCCTGAGCTGTTGGATACTTTTTTGGATATTTTGGCCTTTCATTATGGACGCAGCCCGAATCTGGACAAACAGCGCGAATATTTTCTCAAGGCCGGGCAAGCCGCCCAGGTCGCCTATGCCAATACCGCTGCGATTAATTATTATCAGCGGCTATTACCGATTATCCCAGAAGCGGAAAAATGGGATTTGTTGCACAAACTGGCGGGGGTGCTGATTCTGGTCGGCAAGCTGCCCGATGCCGAAGCCAGCTACCGGGAAGCCCTAATCCTGGCCCAGAGTGCCGGACAGACCCCGCACGAAATTGACGACCTGTATTCGATTGGCTATTTGCGGATACTGCGGAGCGCCTACCCCGAAGCCCTCGACTGGCTGGAACAAGCCCGCCTCAAGGCCGAAGAAACCAGCGACCAACGCCGCTTGGGGCGGGTGCTGGCGAATCTGGGACTACTCTACTCCCGGCGCGGGGAATATAACAAGGCCCTGGAATGTCATCAGCGTTATCTGGCGATTGCTACCGAGCTGAACGAGCGGCGCGATATTGCAACGGCAATTCTTAATATCGGAACGGTCTACCGCGAGCAGGGCGACTTGGCCCAGGCTTTTGAATATCACACTCAACATCTGCAACTGGCGACTGAACTGAATGACCCCCGTGCTATCAGCCAGGCCGTCGGTAATCTAGGTATCGTCTATCGGCAGCAGGGCCGCTATTCCGAAGCGTTAGAGGCCTATAATCAGGTCTTGAAGATAGCCGCCGAAATGGGCGATAAACGCAGTATCAGCCGGGTACTGACCAATATGGGCAACATCTATGAGGATTGCGGGGACTATATCAGCGCCCTGGCCTGTCAGGGGCAATTTTGGCAATATGCCCTCGAAACCAACGAAAACCGCATGGCGGTGGTCGCCATGGGCAATATGGCGGATGTCTATAGCAAGTTTGGCAATTTTCAGGAGGCCGAAAGACTCTATCAACCGACGATGGCGCTTTGCCGAAAACTAAAACTTGACCCGCTCCTGTGTGTCTATTTGTACAACTACGCCGAGCTATTAGCGCGGGCCGGGCGCTATTCCGAAGCCCAGGAGTTGAACCGGCAGAGTCAGGAACTAGCCGACAAGTTGGGCCACAAGGAATACCAGTTTAAATCGCGGTTGCTGGAAATTCGGCTAAAAGGGGTGCTGGATGAAAAACCAATCGAGGAGCTGCTCGGTGAACTGGAGGAGCTAAAGGCCCAATGGTCGCAAGCCGACCATCAGGCTGCGATTAACTATACTGTCTGGCGACTTGACCCCGACCAGGAAAGCTCGCGTCAGAAGGGGGCAGAACTCTACGCCGGGCTGTATGCCAAAAGCCCTAGCGCCGATTACCGAGAGCGTTATCAAGAATTGACCGGGGAAACCCTGGCTTCCCCGGCCCTACCTGAATTGCCGGAATTGGTCAAACGCAACCCGGCTTCGGTTGAAAAACTGCTCGCCCAGATGGACTAGAGCGAGAAGGCCGCAACCCCCTGAACTCGGCTGCGCTCACCCAGCAGCACCAGCGAATAGTTACCCGCGCCTAAACCGCTCAGGCTGTAGTCGAAGCTGACCAGCCCGCTCCCGTCAGCCCGGATTAGCGCCGTCCCTACTGCTTTGACCGAACCATCTGCCAGATTTATCCAGATAGTAATCAATTCGCCCGGTATGAATATATTGCCACTGACCGTCACTTTAGCTTTATCCCCAGTCAGGGTCGCGCCAATACTTTGAATCAGGTCATTGAGGCTCTCGACCTTACCAGCCCCTACTCTTAGATAAACCGTATTACTCTGAAATAGCAAGCCACCGCCGCCATCCCATTGGGCCGAGCCTTTGGCACGCGGCTTGATAACCGTTCCGGCGGGGGCGCTACCCCGGACTGCCAGCCGAATCGTGGCCGTCACCGGCCCGGATTGCTTCTCAAACGAGCCAAACTGAATGAAAAACTTGTCGGACAAAACCTTTGTGACCCAGCTTTTAGGGCTGGTAAAAGCCGCACTCAGTAATTCCAGATTCGGGTCTATCGGGAACTCGACCTCAAAGCTGTTGGCCTTGCCCGGCCCGCTATTTTTAATTACCAGATTCAAGGTCACAATATCCCCGCTGCCATCAGCCTTGAAAGTAGCCCCAAAACCAAGCTGCCCCACCATATCCGGGGGCGGGACATAAGCCGCCGGGGAAGAAAGCGGGTCGGTGCTGAAAGTAATATTGTCAATGATAGCACAGCTACTAGCCCCGGCAATAAAACAATCGGTGGGCGAGCTATGGGTTATTACTACCCTTTTGATAGTTGCCCCGGTCAAAGTCACCGAGCTAAAAGACCCGCTCACCAGATTAGCCGGGCCGATTTGGGTATCCAGCAAGCTGCCGCCCGCGTCAAAAGCCTGAGCCGTGACTGCCCCGGCACTACTGTAACCAAAGGTAAATTTGGTTACGCCGACTGGTAGAGTAATATCACCACTGACCGGCGACCCGCTCGGCCCTTGCAAAGAAATCGAGAGCAAACCTCCATTAGGATAGGGCGGCGAGTCATAGGTACTGGTAGGAGCCACAAATATCCAGATAGGACTGAAATTAAGGCCAGCCGCCGGGCCAAAATCAGTTCTACCGGAAGCCGCTTTATAGGCCGCCGCCACTCCATCCAAATAAAAATCAAGAACTTTGGTGCCCTGGCGGTCTACTAACCCTTCATCAAACGATACATCCACTCCGGCGCGGGCCAAACGCGGCCCGCTCACTAGGAAGAGTAGGAGCGTCATGCAAAATAGCAACCCGAACAGCCCGAAACTCTTGTCAAAAGTCATCCGAAAAGCGATTGGTTTTTTATTCATTTTGCCCCCGAAATAAATTATTGCTAACTCAAATAGGTAATCAAGTGTACCGCAAGTAGTGTTTTGCGAGCGGAAAGTTCAGTAGTACTATTCTGATATATCAGTTTTTTAAGACGGTAAGTTCAGGATAGCACCCGTTTTTCGACCTGTCAAGATGAATATTCCAAACTTGTGCAGAAACGGGGCGGGGTATATAATGCTACAAGAACATTAGTTTGCTAATTCAGCGATTTAAGATACTCTATGTCCATCGAACCAATCGAAACTACCCCCGCCGAAGGCTACGAACACCTATCGCGGCGGGCGCAGCTTTATCTTGAACAACAAGGCGGGCGAGCCTCGGAAGCGGCTTTGGTGCGGCAGGTTTTTGGGGTGCGCGGCAAACCGGAAATCTGGGGCGGAATTATGGCCCACGTCCTCAATGACGAGCAACGTTTTCGGCGGCTGGACAGCGGGGAATGGTGTTTGGCCCAGTTCACCGGAGCGGAAAACGCCCTGACCGGGCTGGAATATGTGGTGATTGACACCGAAACCACTGGCCTGCACGCCCAACGCAATCGCTTGATTGAGATTGCCGCCATTCGAGTGCGAAACGGCAAGCGTCTGGAAACCTTTCAGACCCTGGTCAATCCCCATCGCCGCATCCCTGAGTTTATTGTGAAATTTACTGGCATCAATAACGAAATGACCTCGACGGCCCCCGGCTTCGGGCAAATCGCCGATAAGCTTCTCAAGTTTTTTGGGAATGCAATTATCGTCGGGCATAATATTCCGTTTGATATTCGCTTTCTGGACTATGAGTTGAAGCGGCTAGGCCGTCCGCCGCTTTTGAATGAGACGGTGGATACTATTGGGCTGGCGGTGCGGTTGCACCCCGGTTTGCGGCGACCCAATTTAGACCGCCTGGCGACCATGCTGGGTCTCCCGGCCCAAAACCGTCACCGGGCCTACGGCGATGCCAGTATCACCGCCGAGGCTTTTTTGCGGCTGCTTGATAAGGCCAATCAGCAGGGCTACAAGAGCCTGGACGACCTGCGGGCGGGTCGTCCGCGTCTGGTGCAGCCACCTCTACCGGGGCTAGAGCCACTTACGGCTATCGAAGAAATCGGACAAATCGAGCATCTCGAAGAAATCGAAGAATTATGCCCCGAAATTCCACTGTCTGCCCCTACTATGTTCGTGATGACCCTGCCTCCGCTTGAGCCAGCCGAACCAACTGAAAATGATAGTCAGGATGAGCCAGCCAATCAGGATAATCCAGAGGCCGACCTGGTGCGTCCGGCCCGAATTAAGTTGCGGCGGAGCAGTTACCGGGATGAAGCCGCCAGCCTGACCAATCGGGCCACTGCCCACGCCCGCGATGTCCTCTCTAAAGAATTGCTGGTCGGCCTCCCGACCCGCCCCGGCGTTTATCTGATGAAGGATAATGGCGGCACGGTGATTTATGTCGGCAAGGCCAAAAACTTGAAAGACCGGGTGTCGTCCTATTATAGTGAACCGCTGGGCTATACCCGCAAGCTGGATGGACTGGTCGAAGGTATCGCCCGAATTGACCATATCGTGACCGGCAGCGAACTGGAAGCCCTCTTGCTGGAGTCGAAGCTGATTAAACAATATCGCCCGCGCTATAACCGGCAGTTGCGGAATTATGAGGCCTATCCCTTTATCAAAATTGACCTCAGCCAGCGTTTCCCGCGAGTCTACAGCGTGCGCGAAGTGCTGGACGATGGTGGGCGCTATTTTGGCCCATTCAAAAACCGCCGGGCGGTAGATAGCACCATTGAAATTATCGAGCATCTTTTCCCGGTACGCACCTGTACCCGCTCGTTTGAATTGCCCCTGCCCGGCAAAAAGAAGCGCAAACAGCCGCCTCCCTGTTTGCGGCTTTCGCTGGGGCGCTGCCCCGGCCCGTGCGACGGTCACGATGGCGATGAGCAACATGCCGCCTATCTAAAGATGGTGGAAGAAATCATCA
This sequence comes from Chloroflexia bacterium, assembly GCA_038245615.1. GTDB lineage: Bacteria > Chloroflexota > Chloroflexia > Chloroheliales > Chloroheliaceae > 54-19. Next base: position 6,115 of record JBBRSG010000036.1, read on the forward strand.
TGTTTTTGAGTGGCGAGAAAGAGACGATGCTCGATATGCTGTGGGCGCGGCTGAACCGGGCGGTACGGAGCAATAATTTCGAGAAAGCCGCCGAATTGCGCGATGCCGTAGCTCAGGTCGAAAAAATCGTGTCCAGCCAGCAATTTCTGGCCGCCGCCGTCGAGGGTAACAACGCCTTGATTTGTCTACCGTCCGCCGAGGAAGCCGCCGCCGAGGTTTTGTGCATCTATCGGGGACGCTTGGGGCGGCAATTGCGGATTTCCCTCAAAAACGACCAGAACGATACTGGACAATTATTGAACCAGACCTGGCAAGAATTGGCGAAGCGGGAGGCTGAACTTGCCGCGACTCAACCCGGTTGGGGCAAACACGGCGGGCGAGTCATCGGACAGGAAGCAGTAGACGAAATCAATATTATTTCGCGCTGGCTCTACACCCATAGCGGGCATCCGGCGGTCATTGCAGTCCCGGACGACCAACCCCCGCTTTCCTTCTGGGAGCAAGCCAGTCTGGACGTGACCTGGCGCATGAACCTCAGCGACACTCCGGCCTAATCAGACTTTTGCTAAATTCGGGAAACCTTGCCACCCTCGACCCGATAGAGCGCGGCTAATTCGCGCAGGGCGGTCTGCTCGCCAAAGAGATTGAGGTCGGTAGTGGTGATAAGCACCTGTTCGGCTCTGGCCTGTACCGTATCCAGCACATATTGGCGGCGACTGGCATCAAGTTCCGACAAAATGTCGTCCAGCAGCAAAATCGGGCGGTCTCCGGTCTGGGCCTCCATCCAGCCGACTTCCGCCAGCTTGAGAGCCAAAACCGCCGTGCGTTGTTGTCCCCGCGAACCGTAGACCGCCAAATCTGACCCGGCTAGACGAAAGCTGAAATCGTCGCGGTGCGGCCCGACCAGCGACATGCCGCGCCGTAATTCCTGAGAGCGCACCTCGGCTAGTTGAGCCTCGAAGCGGGCCGCTACCGCGCTTTCATCCGTCGCAGTCTGTAAATCAAAGCTGGGCTGGTAGACGATTTCAAAGCCGCCGGAAGGGTCTTGCAGCAGCGAAGATAACAACCCGGTCAGGTGGGCGTGTAAAGTCGCGGCCCGCTCATTCAGGGCTAACAGAGCCTCGCGGCGGCGCTGCACCAGATATGCCCCGCTTTTGATTAGCTCCTCGTTCCAGATACTCAACTCATCCTGGGCCGGTTCCCCGCCCATTCTGCGTCCGCGAATATCCTGACGGCGCTCCCGCAGGTTGCGTAAGAAACTGTTGCGCTGGGCCAAAACTTTGGCGAATGTCTGCCACTGTCGTAAATAGCGGTGGTCAATCTGGGAGAGGGTTACATCCAGATAGCGCCGCCGTAAAGCGGGCGTACCGATAATCAGGTCTAAATCTTCCGGGGAAAAAAGCACCACGTTAATTTTGCCAATCAGGTCTACCGCCTTGGCGGGTGCGCCATTGAGCTTGACCCGCTTGCGCCCGGCATTCGGGGTCGTGGCAGGCTGGTTTTTATCATCCCGCACTACCAGAATTTCGGCCTCGATTTTACCGTCCAGCCGCTCGACCTGGGCCGAAAGCCGGGTAAAAGCGGGCGCACCAAATTCGGCTTCGGCCTCAAAGCTGACCAACTCCTGGTCTGCTCCAGCGCGGGGCGATTTGGTGGTAGCCAGCAAATAAAGGGCTTCCAAAAGCGTGGTCTTACCGGCTGCATTCTCGCCCTGAAATACCGTCAGGCCGGGGGACAAGCCCAATTCCAGCCGACGATAATTCCTGAAATCCTTCAGGTTCAGCTTTTCGCAATACATGGGGGAATTATAACATTTTTTGGAGTCGGGGGTCGGGAGTCAGGGGTCGGGGGATTTACCCCCAAAGGGGGCGAGGCCGTGATTAAGGAACTCAGTTCTCAGCCCGGTATTTCCCTGACCCCTGACTCTCGCTATCACATCCGGCGGCGGAGGGAGGCGCAGATTTGGAGGCGGTTGAGGGCTTGCGCTCGCATGGCGATGGCTTCACCTGGCTCAAATTCGAGTAGGCCCATATCACCTAATAAATTGAGTTGCAGCCGATAGCAGCGCATGGCCTCGTTAATGCCTTCCATACCTTCCAATTTTAGCAAGGCACTGGCAATTCGGCCTAAAAGCGGGGCAAGATAGCGTAAATCTTTGTGCAGCTCGATTATGTCAATCGCAGCGCGGTAGCCAGCCAGGGCTTGCTGCCAGTTTCGGGTATTTTCCTGGGGGTCGTTGTCCCGCATATATATCAAATAATCGCTGGCTTCGGTCAGGGGCTTAATCCACTGTAGATTATACACTCCCGGATAATAAAGCTCTAATACCCGCAGATGACCCATCAGGGCGTATTTTTCTTGACCCAACCCGGCATAAATCTGGGCCACCAGGCTAAAAGCTTCCGCCAGGCGGGTCGGCTCACCCAGTTCCAGCCGAATTTCGAGCGACTGTCTGGCCCAGTCCAACGCCTCGTTGAAATGTCCGCTACGGTACAAAAGAGTGGCCTTATGCAAATAAACTTCGGCTAGAGCGGGACGAGCCTTCAATTGACTAAAAATCGCCAGGCTACCATCGAGGGTATTGCTGGCAAGCTCAAAACTACCCCGCTTGATGTAAAGCCGACTGAGATTACTCAAAGAACGGGCGCGACCAACGGCATTGCGGGTATCACGGTGCAGCCGAATCGCCGCCAAAAGCGCCTGTTCCGATTGCGCCCACTCCCGACGGTAAATCAAACTGCTGCCCAAACAATCCAGCGCATCAGCTTCTTCGGAAGGCAGCTTATAGTAACGGGCCAAGCTAACCGCCAGCGATGCCTTTTCGATACATTGGTCGGTCAGATGACGGTAGGCATCCAGTTCAGCCCGCCAGTTAAGGCATTGGATAATCAATTGCTGATTGCCGCTCAATTCCGCCAACTGGGTCGCCTCTTGCAGCCAGCCTTCCACCGCCTTTAGCTGGAATTCATATAGCCCATTTTGGGCCAGATTAATATTGGCCCGCACAATCTCTAGCAAATCTACCAAAGCCTGGGCCAGGCGCTGTTGTTGCTGAAAATAATAGGCTGCTTTGTCGAAATTGCCTTCCAGCATCAAAATCAGCCCGTTATACTCATTAAAAAGTAATTGCCCCAGCTTGCTTTGCATCGCCGGGGCTTTTTCCATCAATTGTAGTAACAATCGCAACGCAATCAGATTACCCATTTGATAAGATTGGGCCGCCGACTCGCGCCAGTATCGGCAAAAATCATTCTGACCAAGCGTGCCATACTCCAAAGCATCGCGCAAAGCCGCAAAAGAATAAGCCGGAGGTACTTTCTCCGTCCCAGGCCTGACTTCTTCCGGCCCTTGTTTTGTTTCCATAGCTACCACTGGACATCCCTGCTTGTGTGAACTCTAGCTTGAACAAATGTAAATTGTAGATTGCCGATTTTAGATTTTTAACATCAACCCGGTCATAGAATAAAGTGAGGAAAAACCGCAAAGTTTTTCTAATGCGAACCTGAGCAGTATAATTTGGTAATACCAAACTATTAGATACATGGGCATGGTAAGCTACAGCTATTAATAAGGTGATAAAAATTTGTTAAAGTCGGATTAAGATTATCGGTAAATGAGAGAGGTAGATATTAAGGCAGCGATTGTACTCGGCCTAACATAAATTTGAGGTAGCGGCCTTCCAGAAAATGAGCCGGAACGGGGTGGTCAAGCGGTTGTCCCGCATCGTGCAAAATTTGCAGCCGTTTGCCACTACTGGCGGCGGCCTGGGCCAACATATCGCGGAACATTTCGGGTGAAACATAGCTGGTACAACTAGCCGAGGCCAGCAAACCGCCCGGCTCGATAAGGCTCAAGGCCAGTTGGTTCAGGCGGGCATAGCCTCGCAAGGCGCTGTATAGCTGCTTTTTGGAATGGGCAAAAGTGGGAGGGTCGAGAATTATCAGGTCGAACCGCCGATTTTGCTGGCGATAACGGGTGAGTAGTTCGAAGCAATCTTCGGTTAAAAACTCAAACTGGGCCGGGTCGAAGCCGTTGAGCCGAAAGTTTTCGAGAGCTGCCGCCGAAGCCTGGGGCGCAACATCGCAACTGACGATTTCGGTAGCGCCGCCCCGCGCCGCATATACCGAAAATGCCCCGGTATAAGAAAAACAGTTTAACACCCGGCGACCAGCCGCCCAATCCTGAATAAAGCGGCGGTTTTCGCGGTGGTCCAGAAATAGGCCGGTTTTCTGGCCCTCGTACAGATTAGCCTGAAACTTGAGACCGTACTCCTCGACTATCAATTCACGCGGGGGCAGCCGACCCCATCGCGCCCGCAGCTTGCCGTCATCGAGGTCGCGCCCGGCAAGGTCATCCTCGCTGGCTTCGGGAGTTTTGCCGCTCCGTTGCAAAATTCCTTTGAGCGGGGGAGTGACAACTTTCTGCAAAGCTTGTACCAGCCAATCGGTTAGCCCCTCGACCCCCGCCGAATAAGTTGCAATAACCGCGTACTGCCCATAGAGGTCTACCGTCAGGCCGGGCAAACCATCCCCCTCCCCAAAGAGCAGCCGATAAGCCCCAGTGCGGTCAGCCGCCGGGCGCTCGCGCAAAGAGGCCCGATTTTCCCAGGCAAGGGCCACTCGCGTCCGCAGCCATTCATAATCGGGAAGTTGGCGGCTCGAAAAAAGGCGAATCGCTATCGGCCCGGCATTATCCCACCGCCCGAAAGCCGTAAAATTGCCGCAGCGTATCTGGACCCAGCTTCCGGTTGGCAGATTCAGGGCCGGGCTTTCGCCCAACTGGTTGCGATAAACCCAGGGATGACCCTGACCTAGCCGCGTCTTGAGCGCCACCGGCAAATTGATTAAAGTTGGCTTGCTATTCTGGGACAATTTAGGCCACTCCTTGTCTGGCTGGCTCAATTTTACACTATTTCAGACTTAAATGGGGATTGGGAGCTATAACTTAGGCAGGTCGGGTCGGACTTGCACAAAATTAAAAGCAGAGAGTATACTAGACAATCATTCCCCAAAAACGGGTTTTTTAAGAGTTTTGAAGCTACACCAAGCAGGGAGCGCATTAGCGCCAATGAAATTGAGCTGGGTCAAAAGTCACAAGGTGGCGGTCAAAAGTTTTCTGACCACCGACCACTGACCACTTTTCGCAGCAGACAGGAAGGAAGAGACGTGAACCCGATACCCAACCCAAGCTATAGTTTTACCTTGCGACTGGAAATTGAAAATAAAGTCGGCATGCTGGCAAAAATAATGGCGGCCATCGGCGATGCCGGAGGCGACATTGGGGCGGTAGATATTGTCCACTCCAGCCGCGAACACGTCACCCGCGATATTACGGTTGCCACCGGCGACGAGGCCCACACCGAAGACATTCTCGACAAAGTAAAAGCAGTAGCCGGGGTTCGGGTAGTTAATGTCAGCGACCAAACTTTTCTGATGCATCTGGGCGGCAAAATCAGCGTCAATGGCAAATTCCCGATTAAGACCCGCGCCCAGTTGAGCCAGGCCTATACGCCGGGAGTTGCCCGGATTTGCAATGCAATTGCCCAGGATAAGAGCAAAGTTTTTACCCTGACCATGAAAAGCAATGCCGTCGCCATCGTGACCGACGGTAGCGCCGTTTTGGGGCTGGGTAATATCGGGCCGGAAGCCGCCTTGCCGGTAATGGAAGGCAAGGCCATGCTCTTTAAGGAGTTCGCCGGGGTGGATGGTATCCCGTTATGTCTGGCAACTCAGGACCCCGAAAAGATAATTGAAATCGTCAAAGCCCTTGCCCCCGGCTTTGGCGGGATTAATCTGGAAGATATTTCCGCCCCCCGTTGCTTTGAAATCGAAGAGCGGCTGATTCAAGAGCTGGATATTCCGGTAATGCACGATGACCAACATGGAACGGCAGTAGTAGTGTTGGCGGCCATGCTTAATGCCCTGAAGTTGACCGGCAAGAAAATGGAAGAGGTCAAAATCGTGCTGGTTGGGCTGGGTGCGGCGGGGACGGCCTGTGCTAAAATTATCATGGCTTCCGGTTGTCGCAATCTTATCGGGGTAGATTTACAAGGGGCAATTCATCAGGGCATGCCTCTCAATGCCAACCCCGCCTTGAAGTGGTTCGCCGAACATACCAACCCTGACCAGTTACACGGCACGTTGGGCGAGGTCATCGTCGGAGCGGATGTGTTTTTGGGATTATCCGGGCCGGGAGTTCTCAAAGAGGAATACCTCAAGCAGATGAACCCCAACCCGATTGTTTTTGCTCTGGCGAACCCGACCCCGGAGATTATGCCCGAAATAGCCGCTCCTTATGTCAGTGTGATGGCAACCGGACGTAGTGATTATCCTAATCAGATAAACAATGTTTTGAGTTTTCCCGGTATTTTTCGAGGGGCGCTGGACTGCCGGGCGCAACGAATTAATGAGGAAATGAAGCTGGCGGCGGCCAGAGCTATTCAGAGTATTATCACTGAGGAAGAGCTGAACCCGGATTATATAATTCCGTCGGTTTTCGACCACCGTACTGCTCCAGCCGTCGCTGCCGCCGTAGTCGAAGCAGCCTACGAAACCGGAGTCGCCCGGAGGGAACGGTAGTTTTGAGTTGTGAGTTTGAAGTTAAAATGCCAGGTTTTAGCCGCATTTACTCAGCACTCAGCACTTTTTAGATTTTAGATTTTAGATTTTAGATTTTAGATTTTAGATTTTAGATTGACGGTATTGTTTGATGTCTAAAAATTTCTTGCTGGTCAACGGCGGGGCGGGGCGGGCCAGACGCGGCAACCAGCTTAAAACCTTGCTGGAAGCCACCGGGCAACGTCCAAATTTGGAAGTTCATGTGCTGGAAAGCGGCGATAACGTGGGGCAAATCGTCCGGCGGGCCATCCAGCAAGGTGCAAAAGTGGTCGGGGTAGCCGGTGGGGATGGGACGATTAACTCGGTGGCCTCGGCCCTGGTGGACACCGCTATTCCGCTGGTGGTAATACCGTTTGGAACGCTCAACCATTTTGCGCGGGATATTGGAGTACCAACCCAATTTGAACCAGCCCTGGATTTATTCGACAGCGACCAACAAATAACCATAGACGTGGGCGAGGTCAACGGCTTTTATTTCCTGAATAATTCAAGTGTCGGTATTTATCCCAGCCTGGTGCATCAGCGCGAGAAATATGAAAAACGGCTGGGCAAATGGCTGGCCTATGGTCTGGCGGGTTGGAATGTGCTGCGCCGTCCGAACTTGATGCACATTAAACTTAAGGTCGGCGGTCAGACCCAGGATTTAAAAGTAGGTATTATCTTTTTCTCCAACAACCGGGCTGAGGTTTCCCCGCTGGCTGCCGGGCATCGTCCGCGTCTGGATGGACAGATATTGGATGCTTTTATAGTGGAAGCTGCTTCCCCGTTTGAACTATTTCGGGTAACAGCTAGTTTCCTGCGGAATCGGCTGGAACAATCGCCCCTGGTCACTCGCAGCGAAGTGGACGAGGCCATAGTGTACACCAGGCGTCGGCATTTGCGGGTGGCCTGTGACGGGGAAATCCATCGCACTAGCTCACCTTTGAATTATCGGATACACGCCGAGGCATTAATCCTGAAAGTGCCGCCCACCCTGGAAGAAGCGGCTAAATCCGAAGAGAAGGCTAAAGCGTAAGAAGGTTAAAGCGTAAATTGATGGCCTAAAATATGCAACTTGTAGCCTGAAGCTATTCATTTGAGAAAACCAAATGGGAAAACAGATGCTGAAGAAGCTAGTCCTAATCAATCGGCCCATTGCGCCGGTCTTCGATTATGTCGCCGAGTGTGACAACAGCCGCGAATATCTGGGCAGCAATTTTTATTTCAAGGCCACTACTTCCCCGCCCTACCAGCTTGGCACAAAAGCGGCGGCAGTCGGTACTTTTGCCGGGTTTACCATCCGGCTAAATTATGTCGTCACCGAATATGAGGTCAATCGGATTATTCGGCTGCAAGCCCACAAACAGGTTTTGAACGGGGTCGCAGTGGATAGCGAGGCTTGTTGGCGTTTCGAGGAGCGCGAGGCCAGCCAAACCGCCGTCCGCTTTCACCTCGATATAACGCCGCGCCCGGAAGCAATTACCCCTCTCGGATTAATGATTGCCACTCCGATTATCAGCGTGGTCGAGGCCGGAGTTAGCCGGATGCTGGATAGCTCGCTGCTACGGCTAAAACATACTTTGGAGCGTCAGCCGGACGCAATCCGAAAATAGCCTGATTATCCTCAAATTCAGAAGATTGCCCCAAGTAAAAGTCGTCATACACCGAAAATAGTTAAGAAATCCTCGAATTTGCTAAAGTTAAAACCAGCTTTACATTAGGTTATGGTTATGTTAAAATCGCCTGAGTTTGTGCAAGGTTGCACATAGCGACTTCAGGCGCAGCGGGGCAGAATCTTCATCGCAAAATTCTAGCAGCTCACCAATCAGGCCGTCTATTAAATGACGGACATCTGATTCCAGCCTCAGTCCTCCCTTGCTCAATTCGTTATATCCTTTTGCAGTAATTGGCATTTGGTATGCCAGAATTAATCTGCCGCACTTTAATTGCTGATTATTATAATTGCTATAGCTGTTATAGAAGATTTCTGAACCAGAAACGTGACGGCAATTTAAACTTCAAACCGACCTGAATAGGAGGAAGCCTTATGTTTGGCGCGTGGCTCGGAGTAATCTACGGGGCCGGGCTAATTGGAATCGGGTTTTCCTTCGTGCTGGCTCGCCAGGTATTGGCCCAGGACAAGGGAACTGCCGAAATGCAAAGTATTGCGGCGAAAATTTATACCGGGGCGATTGCCTTTATGCGTCGCCAATATATTACTATCGCCCAACTGGCGATAGTCGCCGCGATATTGCTAGGAGTTCTATTGAGCTTCCTACCGCAAAGTGACAAAAGCACGGTTACAATTAACGGACCTGAACTCGGTATCAAAACTTCAGTGGCCTTTTTGGTCGGCGCGATTTGCTCCGGTTTATCTGGCTTTGTGGGTATGTTCGTGGCAATTCAAGCTAATTTGCGAACTGCCGCCGCCGCCCGCCTCAACCTGAATGCCGCTCTGCAAACCTCGTTACGAGGGGGCGCAGTTTCGGGCTTTCTGGTAGTAGCCCTGAGCCTGATGGGGTTGACCACTATTTTTCTAGCGTATGGTGGCCTTGAATTGGGCAACGACAAGCCTAGCGCTCAGACTGTCAGCAACGTGATTGCCAGCATTATCGGCTTTGGCTTTGGAGCTAGTTTTGTGGCTCTGTTTGCCCAATTGGGCGGCGGTATTTATACCAAAGCCGCCGATGTCGGGGCGGATTTAGTGGGCAAAGTGGAAGCCGGTATCCCGGAAGACGACCCGCGCAACCCCGCCGTTATCGCCGACCTGGTGGGCGACAATGTGGGCGACTGTGCCGGGCGCGGAGCGGACCTGTTCGAGTCTACCGCTGCCGAAAACCTGGGAGCGATGATTTTGGGGGTAGCCCTGTTTCGGGCCACCGGGCAACCAGCCTGGATTATGTTCCCGCTGGTCGTAATGAGTTTTGGCACGATTGCCTCGCTGTTCGGGGTGCTGGCGGTCCGCAGCAGCAACCGCCCCCACGACCCGATGAACGACCTGAATGTGGGTTACTATGTGACCGCCGTCCTTTCGGCTATCGCTATGTTTGGAACAGCTTATTGGATGCTGCAAAGCGATAAATATACCGATGCCGCCTGGAAATTCGGATTGTGCGGCCTGATTGGGATTATCACCAGTATCGCCTTTGTGTTTATTACCCAATACTATACTTCTGGTTCGTGGCGACCAGTGCGCGAGATTGCCAAATCCAGTCGCACCGGCCCGGCAACTGTCGTCATCAGTGGAACGGCGGTTGGCTTTGAAACTACCGCCTTCCCGACGATAGTGATTGGGGCGGCCCTGCTCGGCTCTTTTGGGCTGGGGCAATCTATCAGTGGACTTGGCCCGGAGCTGACTTTTGAGTTTGGTATCTTTGGCACTGCCGTCGCCACGATGGGGATGCTGATGAGCGCGGCCTATATTCTGGCGATGGACACTTTTGGCCCGATTACCGACAATGCCGGGGGTATTGTCGAAATGAGCAATTCACCCGAAAATGTCCGGGAAGTAACCGATGCGCTGGATGCGGTGGGCAATACCACTAAAGCCCTGACCAAAGGTTATGCGGTTGGTTCGGCGGCGCTGGCGGCTTTCTTGCTCTTTTCGGCCTATGTCCAGGAGGCCGGGCTGATTAAAAATGTCCGGGAAGTTCGCACTTCGGCGGACGGGACAATCTTGCCGGTTCAGGGCGACCTGGGTAAAACCGTTTCGATAGTCAACATTTTTGACCCGGCGGTCTTTGTTGGAGGCTTTATCGGGGCGATGCTGGTCTTCCTGTTTAGCTCTTTTGCAATCCGGGCGGTCGGCAAAGCGGCTCAGGCCATGATTGAAGAAGTCCGCCGTCAGTTCCGGGCCGACCCTGGCATTATGAAGGGGACGAGCGAGCCGGATTATGCTCGTTGCGTGGACATCAGTACTCGCGGAGCATTGCGGGAGATGATTGTGCCGGGTATTCTGGCGATTGGTACGCCGGTATTGGTTGGGCTGGTGCTAAGAGCGCAAGCCGCAGCCGGGCTTTTGATTGTCGGCACGATTACCGGGGTGCTGATGGCTAATTACATGAACAATGCCGGGGGAGCTTGGGACAATGCCAAAAAGTGGATTGAGGCCGGTAACTTGAAAGATGAGACCGGCAAGGTGTTGGGCAAGCGCAGCGAACCGCACGCGGCGGCGGTAGTCGGCGATACCGTCGGCGACCCGTTCAAAGATACGGCTGGCCCGGCCCTCCATGTCCTCATCAAGCTCCTGGCAACTATCACCCTGGTATTAGCCCCGCTTTTCACCTAAAGCGCGATACCGGGATTGACTTTCAGATTATAGTTGATAGACAGGATTAAATATCCTGTCTATTTTTATTTTGGTCGCGTATAATAAGCTGGTGAACTACTTACCAGATTAGGGGCAGGTGAATTATAGATGACCCAGCCAATCCGAAAATATTACACCGTTGAAGAATATCTGGCGCTGGAAGATGCCGCCCCGTATAAAAGTGAGTATTATCAGGGCGAAATCTACGCGATGGCCGGGACATCGCTAAATCACAATCGGATTGTGGTCAATACTTGTAATGCCTTAGTGCAAATGCTGGCAGGGAAACTCTGTGAGCCTTTCATGTCAGACATCCGGTTAGGAGTAAAAACCAAGAGCCTTTACACTTACCCCGATATATTTGTGGTCTGCGGCAAACCGATAATGGATGAAAAAAGTCCGATTACTATCACCAATCCAACGGTAATCGTCGAAGTATTATCCGACCCGACTGCCGAATATGAGCGAACCACCAAATTTGAGCTATACAAAAGTCTAACGTCTTTTCTGAATTACATTTTGATAGACCAGCACCGGGCTTATATTCAAAGTCTGCACCGTTTGGAAGAAAGCCGCTTTTGGGCCATCGAGTCATATAGCGAACTGACCGAAAATCTTTTTATTCCGGCTCTCAACCTCCAGATACCTTTGCACCAAATCTATGGGCGGGTCGAGTGGCCCGAAACTCCCTCTAGCTCAAATTACCCCGTGGCCTGAAATTGACACATTCGACCCTGTAAGGTATTAATTACAGGGCATTTTTGGTGCGGCAAAAGGAGATTAATTTGCAAAGTGAGACCCTGAACCTGAACTCAAATCCCTGGCTGGTCGAAAGCGACTGGCTGGCGAACCATCTGGACGACCCGCAACTCCGCATTTTCGATATGCGCTATTACTGGGATAGAGCAGGGCGCGAAGCTTATGAGGCCGGGCATATTCCAAAAGCGCAGTATCTGGCCTTTGACACCGATTTAAGTGACCCTGACCATCCGATAAAACATATGGTGCTGCCGCCCGAAAAGCTGGCGACCCTCATGGGGAGGTTGGGAGCGGATAACTCGATGACGGTGGTAGCTTATGACGATGAGGGCGGTCACTTTGCCTCGCGCTTGCTGTGGGTGCTGAATTATTACGGCTTTGAGCGAGTACGGATATTACACGGCGGAGTCCAGAAGTGGCAGAGCGAAGGTCGCCCCTGGACGGACGAAATAACCCAGTTTGCGCCAAAGCAATTTGTACTAGGCCCGGCCCAACCTGGCTGGTTCGTAGATGGGGCAGAAGTATTGGCCCGCCTCAATGACCCGCAGACTAAAATTGTAGATGTGCGCCGTTCCGCCGAATTCAGAGGCGAGGAGATAAGAGCAGCGCGAGGGGGACGAATTCCCGGCGCGGTCAACCTGAACTTTTTGAACAACCTGAACCGCGAAACCTGGCTATTCCAGGAGGTCGAGCTATTGCGGCAGCGTTTTGAAGCTGCCGGGGTCAGCCCAGAACAGGAAGTTATAACCTATTGTCAGGGGGGAGTGCGGGCCTGCCACGCCGCGATTGCCTTCAGGATGGCGGGCTACCCCAAAGTTATTGTCTACGATGGTTCGTGGGAAGAATGGGGCAACCGCCCCGATTTACCGATAGAATGATGCGAGTTGGAATTGATTTTACCCCCGCTGTCCGGCAGAGCGGCGGCATCGGGCGCTGGGTGCGGAGTCTGGTTGGGGCTTTGCTGGAACTGGAAGACCGGCAAGGGCTGGAATATTTGCTGTTTTATGCCGGGGGCAACTTGAGCAGCCAGCAAGAGGTTTTCGTCTACCGCCAGCAGCGCCGCAGTCCGCCCGACGTGGACTTTGCCCGGCTGCCCTTCTCTGAGCCGACCCTCACCCGGTTATGGCAACGTCTCCGCCTGCCGCTGCCGCTAGAATGGCTGGCCCGCAGCGGCAGCTTTTTTCCCTATCCCAACCCCATCGGCAAGCTGGATGTAATTCACTTTCCCGATTTTGCCGTCCCGCCTCATCAGCACGGTAAAGCCCTGGTCACGATTCACGACCTCAGCTTTATGATTACCCCGGAATGCGCCGAAGCCAAGTTGCGAAAATATCTCTCCCAGACCGTCCCGCGCAGTGTCCACAAAGCTGACCGGATTAGCGTGGACTCCGCCGCCATCAAGCAAGACCTGATCGAGCGTCTCAAAGTGCCGCCGGAGAAAATCGAGGTGATATATGGCGGGGTCGGGCCGGAATTTCGACCTATCGAAGACCGCGAACATCTGGAAGAAGTTCGTGTTAGGCTAAATTTACCCGAACATTTCGTGCTGTTTCTGGGGACAATCGAACCGCGCAAAAATCTGGCTCGTCTAGCCGAAGCCTGGTATCAGATAAAAGATACCCCGGCGGGACGGGAGCGGCGGTTGGTGATGGCGGGCAAACGGGGCTGGCTCTATGAGCCGATTTTCCGGCGGATTACTGAATTGGGCTTACAAAACGAGATTATCTGGCTGGATTATGTCGCCGAGGACGACTTGCCCGCCCTCTATAATCTAGCGGACTTATTTTGCTTTCCCAGCCTTTATGAAGGCTTTGGTATTCCGCCCCTCGAAGCTCTGGCCTGTGGTACGCCGGTTGTCACCGCCAATAATTCCTCGCTGGCGGAAGTTTTCACCGGGGCGGCCCTGATGTGCGAAGCTACCGACACTGCCTCGATTGCCGAAGCCATGTTGAGCAGCCTGGAAGACCTGGACCGAGGCGGGCCGGAACTGGCCCAACGGCGGGCCGCCGGTCTGAAACGCGCTCAAGAATTTACCTGGGAACGAGCCGCCCGCGAAGCGATGGCGCTTTACCGCACGATGGGTAGTTAGAAATGGTCAGAATGGTCAAGGTTGGGTGGGCGGGGTTCACAAAACTAGGGCCGGGCCAGATTACCGCCCTGGCTGCCGCCCTGTACCTGATTATCGCACTATTGGCCCTGTGGCGGATTCCCGACTTGCACCCCGAATTGGCGGATCTGCCGGAGCGGTTTTACTTCTTCGTGCGGCCCGGCACAAACTGGGACCCCAACGCCACCCGGCCCTATAATATCGAATATATCGGCTACGATGGGCAGTGGTTTTATGACCTGGCCCGCGACCCTTTTCAACCCACGACCAGCCTGGATAAACCGGCCTATCGCAGCGCCCGCTTGCTTTATCCTCTGCTGGTAAGGCTGGTGACGCTGGGCCAGAGCGATTTTGTTCCAATCGGCTTGATGCTGGTGAATTACGCCGCGATTCTGGGGGCAACCTATTTACTGGCGCGTTTGCTGCTTCAGATGAAATTAGGAGCGGGCTGGGCCTGGGGATATGTCTTATGGCCCGGTACGCTCTGCGCCTTCGTCTACGACCTGAGCGAACCGCTCTGCTTTCTCCTGATAATCGCCGCTTTGAATATCCAGGTTCGCCGCCCAAACCGGGTCTGGGCCATCGGCGGATTGCTGTTACTGGCAAGCCTGACCAAAGAACTGGCTTTGCTATTCGGGCTGGGCTGGCTACTTTATTATTTATATCGGCGCGAGTGGCGCAATCTGGCGATTTTGGGAATAAGCTGGCTGTTGCCGTTTGCGGGCTGGCAATTCAGTCTGTGGCTGCGTTTCGGGCGCGATGGGCTGAGTTCGGGGCAACCGTTTTCGTGGCTGCCGTTGGGCGGTTTTATTGGCGGCTTTAGCACTTCGGCGGCCTTTATCGAGCGGCTGGCGCTCTTGGCCCTGACGATTATTCCGACATTTTGGGCAAGCGGGCTGGTATTTCGCTGGTTGCAGCGTGGGGTAAAGCGGGAGTTAATCAGTCCCTGGCCTTTTTTCCTGCTGATGCACATGGCCTTTTTGCTTTTTCTACCCACTGCCAGTTTTATCTATCTGATAGACCACGCCCGTAACCTGACCGGCTTGGCCCTTGTTATTTATTTATTTCCGCTAGGTTCATTCGAGCGATTGCGAGGCTTTTTACTGATTACCAGCCTGATATTAAGCGGGCTATTGCTTTCCTTTTATATCGGCTCAGGCAATGCTTTTTTGTACTCTTTTGGTTGGTAAAATGTTTTTTCAGGGCTTTCGCTGGCAAATCGAGGTAAACCCGAAAAATTATATTTGAAAAATTTACAGCGTAAATTTTTCAAATATAACCAAACCCGATTTTAGGGTTTAACCAGCTTATTCTCAATATGAAAATTATGTCGAGTGAAAGTCTTGATTCATTGGAGATTGGCGCGAACCGCAAATACGGCGGCCTGGGTGCGGTCACTCACGCCCAGTTTTTCGAGGACGGCCCGGACGTGGCTTTTGACGGTATCGGGGCTAATACTGAGGTTTTGGGCAATCGTGGCATTACTGAGGCCCTGCCCGATAAGGGTTAAAACCTCTTTTTCGCGGCGAGTAAGGCTTGCCAGAATCGCCTGGCTATTTTCGGTATAGGCCGGGTTAGTCTGGCTGGGTTCGAGCGGCAGATTAATCGCCATCTCTTCAATCATAGTCCTCAACAGCGAAGGGCTAATGAGCGAACCACCGTTAGCGACGGTCTTGACGGCCTCTAGCAGATTCTGGCGGTCGGTAGCCTTGAGGACATAGCCGCTGGCCCCGTTTAGAAGGGCTTGCCGCAAATATTTCTGTCCGCTATAGGAAGTGAGCATCACGACCTCGCACTGGGGATAGATTTGCTTGAGCTGGCGGGTGGCAATCAGGCCATCCATTTCGGGCATATTAATATCCATCAGCACCACATCCGGCTGACAGGCGATGACTCGTTCAATCGCTTCGCGGCCTGAGCCAAAGTCGGCGACAACTTCAAAAAGCGGCTCGGAAGACAAGATACTATGCAGACCCTCGCGTACTAACGGCTGGTCATCTACAATCATTATCCGTATTTGCCGGGCTGCATTAGCAGTAGAGGGCTTAGAGCGTTTTTCATAGCTCATAGTAGTTACTCCGCCCAGGAAGTTTATATTATAACCCGCACCGAATCCCGTTTAGAGGACTAACTCATTATCTTATTATAGCAGATTATCGTGAAAACAGTCAGTCTATCGTTATAATTGCTTGAAACCTGTAATTACGGCAAATCCGAAACCTGAATGAAGCCTGCTACGTATTAAATGCAAGTCAGTTCCAACCAATTTTTTATTTGAGCGCGATAGTAATACCAGTTAATTTGTGCTAAAATTAGGCGGGATATTCAGGGATAGCCAGTTGGAGACGAACAATGCAAGCCGATATTAATACATGGTCAAATTCAGGAGACTGGGAACGCGAGGCCGGGCGATGGCGTTGTCCGGCCTGCGGCGAGGGATTTTCGCAGGAAGCTTTCGCGGGGGGTCGGCGGATGGCGCGATGTCGGCGGTGCAGCCAGATGGTTCGCAAGGTGATACCAGGCATTTGGCCGACTTCGCCTTCGGTTGGCACGGAGTCGGCCCCCCATCCCCAGGATTGGCAAGATTTCAGCTATCAATCGCCGACTGCCCCGCTTGCCGAACAACTGGAACTCGCCCCCAGCTATCCACCGCCTAGCCTGCAATGTCCCTATTGCGAACATCTCAGCCGGGATATGGGAATAATACGGGCCAACGGACAGCAATTTTGCGCCAATTGTGGCGGTGGTCTTAAAAAACTTTGTCTGAACTGCACCTCGCCGATGTATGTGCTGGATTATCACTGCCCGGTCTGTCGCAGCGACCAGGAAAAGCTCAAATACGAAATTGAGGCGCTCTACTGGCAGCAATATAACGAGGGCAAGCGCTTGGCCCAACTAGGCCGATGGTATGATGCCGAGCAAGCTCTAGCGATTTTCTTTCGGCCCAGCCCGCAGGACGACCCGGAGGAAGTTCGTCGCGCCCGTCAGGTTTACGCCAGTAATCTGGCGGCTACCGATGGCGGTGAAGGCTTGCAGCTATATAATGAGGCGGTTGAGCAATTGCGCCAAAATCAGGCCGCCGAGCAACTCTATTTGCAGCGTCAGCAACAGCGCCGCCAATGGACCAAGTGGGGCGCAATCGGCGGGGCGCTATTGCTGATGGGGATATTTTCGGCGACAACCCTCGGTTCGTGGTGGGCTATTTTTCTGGTTGCGCCGGTTGTGGTATTTTTGCTGGTAATAATCCTGTTCTTCCTCGCCAGTATGTTTGGACTGGGATAGGAGAGTAGTTTTGAGTTTTGAGTTTTGAATTTTGAGTTTTGAGTTTTGAATTAAAATGCCAGAGAATTGTAACAGGGATAGACAGGATGTTCAGGATAATTTTGAGTTTTGAGTTACTCAGCACTCAAAATTGCATCTTTCTGACTACTGACCACTGACCACTGACCACTTTTTACAGAAAGCTTGACCTTGAAACCGATAGTAATCAAATTAGGTGGCAGCACTTTGGGCGGGCAAGCGGCGACGGGTGCGCCGGATACGACCCTAAGCGATTTGGGGCGGCTGAGAGCGGAGGGCTTTGGGCCGGTGCTGGTGCATGGCGGCGGCAATGCGATTAATGCCCTGCTCAAGAAAATGGGGCAGGAGGCTAAATTTAATAATGGGTTGCGCGTTACCGACCTGCCGACCCTGGCGGCGGTAATGATGACCCTGCGCGGTCAGATTAATTCGGAGCTGGTAGCGGCCCTTAATCAGGCCAACCCCGATTTTAGCGCCATCGGCTTGAGCGGGGTAGACGGGCGCTTATTGGAAGCTCGCCGCGAAACTTCACGAGGTGATATTGGTTTGGTCGGCGAGGTGGTGAAGGTCAATCCCGCCGTGTTGTTGATGGCCCTGAACGCCGGGTTTGTGCCAGTAATTGCACCGCTGGCGATGGCACTGGACGAGCCTGAGTCAGCTATCTATAATATAAATGGCGATAATGCGGCGGCCCATATCGCCGCCGCTATCGCTACCGAGGTCTGTGTCTTTCTGACCGATGTGCCGGGGGTGCTGGATAGCCAGAAACAGACTATTCCTCGCCTGAACCCCACTGAGGCTCATAAACTAATCGAGGAAGGGGTTATATCGGGCGGGATGATACCCAAAATTCATTCGGCCCTGACCGCCTTGCAAGGCGCAAAGCGCGTCCTGATTATTGATGGGCGTTCGCCGAATGCGCTCTATCGGGCGGTGTCCCAATCTGAGGTCAACGGGACTATTTTCGAGGCATAGCTTATATATTTATGGAAATTGTGCTTTATAATAATCACTACGAATTTCATTTCTGGGCTGCCCTCAAGCCGGGTCGGTTGGCGGATTTCTTGAGCGCCGTACCGTTGCGCTTCAAATTTCAACGCAGCCCGGAAGGGACTTTTTATGATATTGAGCGCAAACCGGGGATTTTTACCCTGCATCGCAAATCTCAGCCCCATGAAGAACATCCTATCCCCAGCAGCGAGGCCAATTATTATCTGCGCTGGAACGCCCGCGCCAGCGAGGGCGATGTGCCGCGTCTGGCCTATCAGTTGGCCCGCGAATTGAGCCGCGAACTGGAAACAAAAGTCTGGCTGGTAGACGGCTACGGGCGCATTTTGCGGCACGAAGGCGAAGCGGCGTGATTATTGCCAGCCTCTCGCGGGCTTGCTATCCCTTTCACCCTTTTGGCGGCATGGAGCAACACGTCTATCGTCACGCCCTCGAAATGGCCCAGCTGGGCCATATTTTACAGCTTTATACCCAGCCACCCGACCCCGGTCTACCACCCGCCGAGTTTAAATGGCCTGCCAATATCCAGCATCATTACATTCCCTATCACACAGTGAAGGCCTTGCGCCGCAATTCGATACCTGACCGGCTGGTAAATTACCCGCTCTTTAGTCGGCGGTTAGCCCGCGAAATTCACCAGCTCGAAACCAAACCGCAAATTATCTACTGTCAGGGGATTGCCGGGTATGGATATGCCCGCCGACCTTTGTCGGGCGTGCCACTGGTCTTGAACCCGCAGGGTATGGAAGAATTCAAAAATAAATCGCGGGCGAAACAGGCGGCATACGCCCCGCTTCGGGCCATGTTGCGCTATACCGCCGCCCGAAGTGCCGCCGTCATCGCCACTGACCGGGCCTTGATCCCCGAAGTCAAACGCTTTCTCCGGGTGGACGAGAGCAAAATCGTTCTGATACCAAACGCGATTGACCTGGACGAGCTGGACGAAAAATTACGGCCCGGTCCTTCCGCTTTAGTCGGAAAAATCCTTGCGCCAAGTTCCGAAAGACCACAAGAAGCAATTTATCCTAAAAGTCAACAAGATTTAGTTATCCTGAGCGTGGGTCGTTTGGAGGAAAACAAGGGGCTGGAAATCGGTATGGCGGCCCTCAAACGATTGGAAATGAGCGGAGAATTGCCGATAAACTGGCGGTGGGTTATCGTGGGCCAGGGCAGTCTGCGCGAGTCGCTGGAAGCGGAGGCCGCTCGATTGGGGATTGCCAAACATGTTTTCTTTACCGGGGTGCTGTCCGATAGCGAACTCTATGGCCTGTATCGCTGGTCGGACATCTTTTTACATCCGACCCTCTACGAAGGTAGTTCTTTAGTGACCCTGGAAGCGATGGGCGCAAAAATGCCGGTAGTTGCCAGCGCCGCCGGAGGTCTGCCCGACAAAATTATTGAAAGCGGCCCACACGAAAATGGGCGGCTGGCAATCCCCGGCGACCCCCTGGATTTAGCCTTAAAACTCGGACAAATCGTAGAAATGTCCCAAGAAGGCCGCAAAACGCTGGGCCTGAACGCCCGGCGACTGGTCGAGCAGCAATTTAGCTGGCCCGCCATCGGTCAAGCAACCGCCGCCCTCTACGAAAGGCTGTCGAAAATCTAAAATCTAAAATCTGAAATCTGAAATCTAAAATCTGAGGGTTGGGGGTTGAGAAAATAGGGGCGGGGGAATTTTGGATATTCGATTTCAGATTCAGATTTCAGATTCATACCATCGCCTGGCGCAAGGCCCGCAAGGTGCAGATACGGGTGGTTTTGCGGCGATATTCGGCGGTGGCGCGTTGGTCGGTGATGGGGCGGACGGCTTCCATGACCAGGCGGGCGGCTTCCTGAAAATTGGCCTCGTCGGGGGGTTTGCCCAGCAAATAATCTTCCGCCGCCGGAACTCGCATCGGGACGGGCGCGACTGCTCCGGCGGCAAGCCGGGCCTTTTGAATCAGACCGCTTTCGTCCACCAATATTAGTACTGCCGCATTGACAATCGAAATATCTTCCTCGGTGCGCCCCAACTTGTAGAAAGCAGCCCTGGCGTGGGCTTCCGGTTCGGGAAAGCGCACCTCAATCAGCAATTCCTGAGAGAGGGCGGTACGGGCCGGGCCTAAAAAGAAATCGGTCAGGGGTAGTTCGCGCCGTCCGCCGCTACCCTCGACCTCGACCACCGCGTCCAGCACCAGCAAAGTCGTCAGGGTGTCGCCCGAAGGCAAGGCCGAGCAGATATTCCCTCCCAAAGTTGCCACATTTCTGATATTTGGTGAGCCGCACGACCCGGCGGCTATCGCCAGCGCCCCGCCGACCAACCCCGTCAGCAAGGGCGAGCGTTCCAGGTCGTGCATCGAGGTAGTCGCGCCGAGATGAATCCAGCCGCCGACTCGCCGGATGTACGACAGTCCCAGCCCGGTCACATCTACCAGTTCTGACACTCCGGCGGTATAGCGCGGATTGACCATCAAATCGGTGCCGCCCGCGACTACGGCTTTACCCGGCCCTAGCAGGGCGACCGCTTCAGCAATGGTCTTGGGTCGGTGGTAATCTTTAATATCCAGCAAGCAAAATCCTAACTATAAAATTAACGATTGCAATCCAGAAGTAACCAATCTAGCGGTTTTGGATGAAGGCTATTTTACCAGACAAGCGGGTAAAGTCCAACCGGACATAGCAATAGGCAATCAGCTAACGATAGCGATTGCAATGATAGCGATTGCCTGGATTTAGTGGCAAAGTAAAGATGGTAAGGGCCATCCTATGCGACGACCCTAGAACACCTTGCCAACTATATAGAAAAACCGATGGATTAAAAGACCTCAAACACGACGGTGAATTGCTGTCCGATGCAGGCCACCGATTTTTCGGTGAAAACGAAATCGAACATCAGGGCCGGGAATTCGCGGACGGTCTCTTCTAGGTCATAAATGCGGACGATGCCAGCATCCTGCGACTCGACTTTCTGGACATAAAGAGTGATAGGTGCGAGGCTAGGCTGGGTCGGGTCGGTGAAATAGTAGCTGCGGCGCACTTTCTTGCCCTGCAAAATCTCGACCATCTTTTCGGCGGCGGAATAGCCTTTTTCCAGTACTTCTGGGAAAAACTCCTGTAAAAACTCGACTGAGGTACGCGAGGCGAGAGTATTGAGCTTGCGAGTGGTAACGATTTGCGCCCTTTGATAATTAGCAGTTGCGTCAGTCTGGTTATTGGTAATGGTATTCATGGTAATTTCCTCCTGGTTGCGCTTGTTTACTAACTTGACCTACATGTAAAAAATCTCCTTTTGGTCGGTCATTTCGTCGGTTTGACCGAAGCTGTGTTGCGTCTGGTGTGATGCTGTTTTCGTAACATCCTTGATGGATATAATATAACAAATCTGTTGGTAGATTTATGTGCCGCGCGTCACTCTTAAAGTGTGGGTGAGTTCACTTATATTATGTGGGCCGTATCACTACTATAAACAAGTAGAAAAGGCCTTAAAAGGTATGGGCTAGGCCGGGTAATTGTTCCCGAAAACCGAGCCAGCTTTGAAAGCAGATACCCAACCCTCAAAAAGAATGAGTTCAAGTTACCCCTGCAAATTGTCAAAAGCAAGCTCAAGATTACAAGATGTTCATTATAACTAATTTTTGCAGTGAACAGACTGTTACCAAAATAATGTTGACAGTATTTGAATAAAATGGTACAACGTGATTAATATTAATTTGGTGCAGTCCTATATGTGTAGACCTCTTGTTAATTGCCAATTGACCCGTCCCTAAAAGTCCCAAATTGCAATACCGATAGCTGGCCCTTACCCGGCTTATATGTGTACCTTTGATATTGCCAAAGGAGGCTCTATATGCAGCACCGTCTCGCTTCGGCCCTGTGGGGGCTATGCGCTCGGTTGAACTTTGTGAATTTCCCAGTCGGTTACGGGCAGCTCAGTAACTTCGCGGGCTTGGCCGTTTTTGTCGGTGTAAGTGTGGGTCTTGAGGTAGCCATTGACTTCGCTTTTGCCGCCTTTCGGAGCTTGTGCCATCAGTTTGGCTTACTCTTCCCACGCTACGCACTTACACCACAACGATTGACTAGAGCACCTTCTACAGTAAAGCAGTTGAAAACAAATTAAATTTATCTTTGTAATGTGAACTGTAATGTTGAGTTGATTAAATATTAATTAAACTGAGCCAAATATCGCATTTATTTGCCCTAATCTTTTGTTATCAATGCTGATTGAAGCTAAAAGAACATTTCAACTGTAACTACTGCTGTTACAACAGCAGATATGTTTGTATTTAACATAATTACGTTGCTAATACAATCGGGACATTCGAGTCTTGCAGTATAAGGGGGTTCGGAACTATGAAGTTGCACGCATCACATTTCTATTCAAGTTTCATCAAGGTCTTTTTATTGGTCGCATTGGTTCTACTAGCACCAACACTTTTTTTACACGTTTCGAGTGCTCAAACCACCCCAGCTTTTGGTAGCTGGTCTCAAACAGGCAGCTTGCAAAAAGCTCAACGCACCTATTTCGGTCTAACTCTACTAAAAGATGGGCGTGCTCTTCTCGCTGGTGGTACTCAGCACAACGGTGTTTATTATGATCCGAATACTGACCCTCCTATTCCTGAAGCAGAAATTTATGACCCGACGATCGGCCAATGGGCCGAAACTGGCCGCCTAAATACACCGCGCTTCACCCCTGGACAATTACTTACGCTTAATAACGGTAAAGTGCTAATTTCGGGGGGTAGTAATTTCTTTAACACTTTTGCCTCAGCTGAACTTTACGACCCTGCCACTGGACAATGGTCTTACACTGGCAGTATGAACAGCCCTCGTGCGCTACCTAGTGCTAATTTATTAAAGGATGGTCGCGTGCTAGTTGCTGGTGGTAACAATGGTAATGGTTCAATATTAAGTACGGCTGAAATTTACGATCCAGCTACCAGCCAATGGACTTATACCGGCAGCATGAATTACGCGCGACAACATCATATGACTACCGCTTTGAAAGATGGGCGGGTAATGGTAGCTGGTGGCGCACCGGATAGTGCCTCGGCTACTGCTGAAATTTATAATCCTACTAACGGGCAGTGGACTGCTATTACCATGCCCTGGACTTGGACTTATGGCTCAATTGTAACGCTGGCTGATGGGCGAGTGTTGGTAGCTGGAGGTGGTTATCAAAATCAGTCGGTTTCTAATGCAGCTATTTATGACCCAACAAATGGTACATGGAAAACAACTGCATCAATGCCTTATACTTTTATTCCTCAAACGTTATTGTTAAACGATGGGCGGGTACTGGCATTTGGTACACCGAATAACGTTAATTTGGTTACTGCTGTATATGACCCTATTACTGAACAGTGGTCTAGTTTTCTAGATAACAATTTGCCATCAGGTGGTGCTTTGCTAAAGCTGGTTGATGGTAGAATTTTAAGTGCTGGTGGTTTTGAACTCCACCCGGGCGTGGGCGTGGGCTACGCCGCCACTGCGATTAGTGAAATATTTACTCCCAGCGCTCCGCCCCCACCTCCGCTCACTAACCAATGGAATTTAGCAGCTGATTTTCGGGGTTCACCTAATCAAGCCAACCCCAACCCGGATAACTTCGGCAACTCTAATGTATGGTATTTCATGCAAAGTAGCACTGTGGCGCATGACCCCACGACCTATGCTTTATTGCCGGAGTTCGTGACCGACTCCTTCTTTATACCGAGAATACCGGGTTGGCAGGGAACTCAGGTTTCCACAAGTGTCAAAGATAAGCTTTCGAGTGTACGCAAAAATACTACGGGTACTTTTCAACAGGTTGGAACAATTGCTTGGCCTTCGGGAGTGGTGGGAATTCACCCTATCTTAAATCAAATGGTAGTAGTTGGCTGGCACAGTCCTATAAATGGTACAATTACTATTGCTGGGAGCTTCACCGATATTGATAATGTATGTGGAAACGGCATAAACTGGTTTATTGACAAAGGTTCAACAACATTAGCCCAGGGGTTGGTTACAAACGGTGGTAGTCAGATTTTCCAAAATGGCACAAATGGCGCAACTCTCTCTACTGTATCAGTTAATCAAGGCGATTTTATTTATTTCATTGTCGATTCTAAGGAAGCTGATTGGGGCTGCGATACAACTGGCCTAGATGTAACAATTAGTACGACAACATCCCCGCCGCCACCAACTAACCGACCGCCGACGGCCAATGCCGGTGGCCCATACAGTGTCGTTCAAGGCGGCAGTGTTACCTTAAATGGCAGTGGCAACGACCTGGATGCGGGCGATATTCTGACATACAGTTGGGATAAGGACAACGATGGCACATTTGAAACGCCGGGCCAGAGCATCACTTTCTCGGCGGTGGGGTTACTGCCGGGGAGTAAGACCGTCAAGCTTCAGGTTTGCGATAATCATGGGGCTTGCGCTACTTCGGAGACGACGGTCAATATCTTGAGCAACCTGGCGATTACCACCAATTCGCCCCTGCCGTCCGGGACGGTTGGCACGACCTATTTCGTCACTTTTGCGGCGACGGGCGGGACGTTGCCCTACACCTGGGACATTAATCAGGTTGACCTACCGCCCGGCTTGACGCTCAACACGACTACCGGGGAACTGAGCGGCACCCCGACCAGCGCCGGGACATTCAGCTTTAGCGTGAAAGTCACCGACAGCTCATTGGTGGTCGTTACCAAACAATTTAATTTTGCGCCGCCCCCGCCGCCCGGCGATGCTGGTTCGGGCTACACCGTGCCGGTGGTCATTACTCCGCCTTCTAATGGCGGTGGGGGTGGCCCGCCGCCGACCTGTAGCAATTATGTGATAGTCGGCGGTGGACAACTACCGCCCGGCTTATCGCTCGACCCGACAACCGGGATTATCACTGGTACGCCTCTGGACGGCGGTACTTATAACTTTACCGTGCAGTGTACCGTCAATGGCGGTGGCGGCGGGCAGATCGCGACCAAAGATTTTACCATTACCATCAATAACCCGGCCCCGGTGCTGACCAACCTCGACCCGAATTCAGCCCAAGCGGGCGGCGTGGGTTTCACCATGACCCTGAACGGGAGCGGCTACGTCCAGAGTTCCAAAGTGTTATTGAATGGGACGGAACGCACCTCGACCTATGTTTCGGCGACCAAACTGACCCTGGCGCTATCGGCGACGGATTTGGCAAACCCGGCGGTAATCAACGTCAAGGTGAAGAATCCTGGGCCGGGCGGTGGTGAGTCGAATGCCAAAGACTTTACCATTATTTCGCCTATGACTCCAATAAGCGGAGTCGGTTCGGCTACTCCTGGCTTGGCGGCGCTTGGCGGAACGGTCACGCTCAAGGTGACGGTCACGCCCGGTCAGTTCCCCACCAGTAGCGGGGTTGTGGTCAAGGCCGACCTCATTTCGATTGGTGGCTCGGCTAATCAGAGCTTTAGCGGGGTGGGCAACGATTTTACTTTCGTTTACATCGTCCCGAATAGCGTCACGGCTGGGAACAAGAACCTGGCCGCTACCATCAGCGATGCTCAGGGGCGGACGGCCAGCGCCACTATCAGCCTGACCCTGCAAACCCCAGTAGAGAAATGCTTGCCGCCGACTACCGCCCAAATCAGCCAATATCAGGTGGTCAACAGCAGCAGTGGCAAGGCCGATACTGCTTATCCCTTGAGCAATCTGGTAGACCAATTTAATTACACCTTCTGGCGCTGGATTAATTACCCGAAAGCGGTTGCAGTCGAGGTAAATCTCGGCAGTCTGCAAACGCTGGACGCTATCAAGCTGTTTGTGCAAAACCCGACCAAAGCCCCCAATACCTACTTTCAGTACAAGGACAGCGCGGGCGGGTGGAGTGACATTCCGGGCCTATCGAGTAAAGATGCCGGGGCAGCTTATGGCTGGGCCAGCTATCCAGTCCCCAACCTGACGGCCCAATATTGGCGGATAGTGGTGGATAATACTACTTATCTGAGCGACATCGCTAATTTCGGGGATTTGCAATTATGCAACCTGAGTCTGGGTGGGACAGGGCAGGCCATCAGCCCGGCAAGTCCAGCCCAGCCAACGGTAAGCCATCGTCTGAATGTGGTCGGGGCGACTGGCAGTGGCGGCAAAGCTGCGAATCTACTGGACGGACTATCCTCGACCGAGTGGGTAGTGACTGGCAAACCCGCCACCGCCAGCCTGGAACTGGATTTGGGCCAGACCCGCACTGTGACCGCCCTCAAGTATTTCTCGACCAGCTCGGCGGTCTCGACTGATACAGCGGTGCAGTATTGGAACGGGACGGCCTGGGCCACGATACCGGGGTTGGAACACGTCAATACTGGCAATAATGGCCCCTATGACCTGCAAGCTGTCCCGAATTTTGGGCCAGTGCAGGCCAGCAAAATCCGCTTCGTCATCAACAATGTGGCGGCTCAGGCTTGGTCGGTTGGTGGTTATGGCGACATCCAGATATTTGGGTATTGAGGACTGAGGACTGAGGACTGAGGACTGAGGACTGAGGACTGAGGACTGAGTGACAAAAAACCGGGATATTGCCTTTAACAAGCGCAATATCCCGGTTTTCTGTTACTTAGCTTCAATCTACAAAGCTAAACCGATTTTAGATTTTAGATTCCCGCTCCTCCTGGGCGGCAGCTTCCTCGACCTCTAGCGGGTCGCGGCCACTGTCGGCGGCGGCGGTTGTTACCATCAGCGGCCTATCATTCGGGATGGCTGCGTCCGGGCTGCTGGGGGTATCGCTGTGGGCGAAGCGGCGCTGCAAGCGAGCTTTACCACCTTCCAACAGACTGTAAACCACCGGCACAACCAGCAAGGTCAGGAAAGTCGAGGTCAAGAGACCGCCGATAACCACCGTACCGAGTTCCGCCGCAATGATGCTGCCTTCGCTCAGGCCCAGGGCCAGCGGCATCAAGGCCAGAATGGTCGCCAGCGCAGTCATCAGGATGGGGCGCACCCGGTTGCGTCCGGCTTCTAGCAAGGCATCATTGGCGTTCATGCCCCGCGCCCGATTGTGGTTCACCCGGTCAATCAACACGATGGCATTCGTCACCACGATGCCGATTAGCATCAAGAGACCAATCATCGCCGGAAGGCCGATAGCCCGTTGGGTAATGAACAAGGCCGAGAAAGCCCCAATCGTCGCCAGCGGCAGGCTGAACAGGATGGCAAACGGCTCCAAGAGCGAACCAAAGGTAATCACCATCACGATGTAAACCAGGGCGATAGCGATACCCAGCGCCAGGAACAACCCGCCAAAGGCATCCCCTTGCTGCTGGCTGGCTCCGGTGACATTCCAGCTTGCCCCGATAGGCCAGTTCGGGTCGCTCTCCACTCCCTTGAGCAAAGTATTGACATCGCGGGTTACACCGCCCGTATTGTCGGTGGTAATGTCGGCACTGACCGAGGCCGCCGGTTGCTGCCCGATGCGGGTCGCTTGAGTCGGGGCTTGTACCACCTTGACATCAGCGATTGTCCCTAACGGCGCACCACCGGCCACTGGCAACTTTTTAAGGTTCTCGGCAAAGGCGTTGATGTCCGCCGCGCCCTTCGCCGGTTCAAACACCGGGTACACGATTACTTCCTGCGGCTGTCCACCCTGGAAGCGCACCGTTGTCGCCAGTTGCGGCTGCAACGCCCCTGCGACGATAAAGCCGAGGGTCTGTGTGGTTAGCCGTCCGGCGGTCGCGTCCGGTTTAGGGGTTATCAGCACCTGGGGATTCAGGGCCGAAACATCGCTGCGGAGATTGGCAAAATCGCCTTTATCCTGAAGCGGTTTGAGCCGAGCCAAAACCAAATCACTGGCTTTCCGTACTGAGTCCGAGTCTTGCGCCTTGACGTTCAGGGCAAAACTGGAGCTGCTAAAGCCACCCAGCACCGAAACCGCTACATTGCCCCCCGCCGGAATAAACGGCTTGAGGGTGTTGCGAAGGTCGGCGGCAGTTTCTTGCAACTTGGCATCCTTAGTCAGCCGCACCAAAATACTGGCATCACCGCCCCCGGCACTAAAGGCCCGTTGAGCGCGACCAAAAGTACTCGTCCCGGCGATAGTCGTCTGGCGCAACTCGACCCGCGAGTCTTTGCCCAACTGTTCTTCTACCTTAATTGAGGTACTCAAAACGGTTTCCTGGTTCGAGCCGGGCGGCAAGCTAATCGCTACTTGCAGCAACTTGTCTCCCGAATTTGCCAGGAAAGCTACCGGCACTAGCGTCACCAGGAAACTGCTGGCGAAGAAAAGCACCGCCGACACTCCCAGCACTTTCCAGCGATTGCGT
Source organism: Chloroflexia bacterium (assembly GCA_038245615.1). Taxonomy (GTDB): domain Bacteria; phylum Chloroflexota; class Chloroflexia; order Chloroheliales; family Chloroheliaceae; genus 54-19. Next base: position 34,447 of record JBBRSG010000036.1, read on the forward strand.
AAGGCCCATTTCAAGGCTGGCGCATAAGCCCTCTGAATCAGAGTTTCTTTTTCTTCGGCCTTGCTGCCGATTACCTTACGGTTCAGGAAGAAAGTAGCGAAGACCGGGATAATGGTCAGGGCCACAATCAGCGAGGCCAGCAGCGCAAAAGTAACCGTCAGCGCAAAGGGCAAGAAGAACTGTCCGGTGATGCCACCGACAAAGCCTAGCGGTAGGAAAACCGCGACTGTCGTAATGGTGCTGCTGGTAATCGCCCCGGTTACTTCGCGGGTGCCGAGTTTGGCGGCAAGTTCGATTGGCTCGCCTTCCTGAACCCGGCGGTAGATATTTTCCAACACTACAATCGCATCATCTACTACCCGGCCTACCGCAATCGCCAGCCCGCCGAGGGTCATAATATTCAAGCTGATGCCTTGCGTCCATAAGAGGATAAACGCTACCACCAGCGAAGTCGGGATGGAAATCGCCGTCACCAGGGTGCTGCGAATATTCCGCAAAAAGAGGAAGATGACCAGGATAGCGAAGAATGCTCCCAGCAGACCCTCTTTGACCAGACCGTCAATCGAGCTGCGAACCTGCCCGGCGGTATCGTAGACCACGCTGATTTTATAGGCATCACCCGATTGGGCCGCCAGCTCGTTTACTTTTTTGGTGGTGCGGTCAGAAACTTCCACCGTGTTGCCGTTCTGGGTCTTGAAGACCTGCAACAACAAACTTTCGTTGCCATTGGTGCGGCTGCGACTGGTCGAAGGAGCAATTGCGTCGGTTACGTCTGCCACCTCGCTCAGTTTGGTAAGGGCTGGTGGAGTGGTGGCCTGACCGGAGGCTGGCGCACCTTGTGCAGGCGCACCCTGAGCAGGAGCGCCCGTTGGCGAACTACTGGCAACCGGCAGATTCTTGATGTCGTCGAGGCTCCCAAAGGTGAAAGCCGTCCGTACTGGCACCGATTGACCGGATATATCCAGAGTGCCACCGGGGAAGCTATTGTTAAAGCCTTTTAAGGCATTAGTGACATCGTTGACGCTCAGGCCGCGCTGTTGAAGGGCTTGCGGGTTCGGCACGATTTTCACCTGGCGCAACTGGTCGCCCACAACTTCCACACTAGCCACCCCGCCCAGGGCCGCAATCGCAGGCTTGATGTCGGTACGCGCTAATTGGCCCAACTGCTCGGCGCTCTGGCCCTTCTTGGGTTCTACGCCCAGATACATCACCGGCTGACTGTTGAAACTGAAAGTCCCGACATTTGGTTGTAGCCGTTGCCCCCGCAAATCGTTGGGCAGGGTAATGTTACGCAGCCCGCTATCAATCGTCTGCTGGGTACTTTTCAGGTCGGTACCGAATTCAAATTCGGCTACCATAAATGAAAAGCTTTCGTTTGAAACCGTCCGCAGACTTTTAAGACGGGGTTGAGCCGCCACGACTGCCTCGACTGGCTTGGAAACCTGCTCTTCTACATCTCCGGCGCTGGCACCGGGATAAATCGTGGCTACCGTCAGATAGGGAAAATCTATATTCGGTAGTAGTTCATTCTTGAGTTGGGTCACAGCGACTGCTCCGAAAAGCACCACAACCAGCATTACCAGCACAGTGGCGGCTCTGCGTTTTAGCACCCAGTTAGTTAAAAACGACACCTGCAACCTCCTGAATTTCCGGGCGAGTTAAATCGCCCCGGATAATATTTTTGAATAATTACTTACTTCTTAATTTTCACCAGGACTAGGATTGGGGACTAAACGCCGTCCCATCTTGAAAGTATCAGGGCGAGCCAGATTATGTTTGGAGGCTCGCTCGTTCGCGTCTTCCATTGCCACTCGCGTCATTATTTCCATGCCCCGCTCAACATGTCTTAGCTCTTCCAGGGTCAGACGATTGAGCATACTTCGAACATTCTTCCAGCCGTTTTGCAAGAAGGTTTCGCACAGTTCCACTCCACTAGGAGTCAGCCCAACCACCACCACCCGACGGTCATAGGGGTCTTCTTTGCGTTGCATAAGTTTCTGTTCTACCAATCGGTCTACAATCCCGGTAGCAGTCGAAATATTTTTGCCCAGGAAAAATGCAATTCCCGGCTCTTTCTCCGTGCCACCCATCCGCATCCACCCATGGGTATACAACAGAAAAACAATCTTAAACTGCGGCATGGTCAGCTCACTGCCCAACCACTCTGGCATTTCCACCCCTTGCATGGCCTGAAACAATTGCTTTTGATGCTCGATGGCGCGGATGGTCAGTTCCTCCCGCTCCTGTTTGTCTACTTTATTGTCCACTTTTCATCCTCGAAATTTTAACCCAATTATCAAATATTTGGGTCTGACCAAAATATTATATTTTATTGAATATTTGCTGTCAACCCTGATATGTAAAGGTATTGTGAAGTTAGCTGGTTTAAACCAACCGGATCGGGCAATTTCCATACCTAAATCTACACTGACCATATATTTAGGTCTAACCCAAATATCATAGAAGTCCGTATATTTATTGTCAACCCTAGTTTGTGAAGATAGCGAGCAGAAAGCGGAACTATTAAGAATGCGCTAGATTGCGCTGACTAAGCAGATTTCGGATTTTGCACAAAAACGCGCGCTAGATTTCATTTTAGTGAACCTAGCGCCTTCTTAATACCCTATTGCAAAGCTTCGGCAATCGCCTCGTCAATAACGGGCGCAAGTTGCTTGACCTGCGAAAAGCCTTTTTCCAGTTGCCCCGCCAGCGTATCATCAGTAAAAGGTAGTTGAATAACCAGCGGTTGAAACGGGCTGGTTGGAGATAGAGTACAGCCTTCCCAATTCTCGGCTATCGCTCGGCTTTGCTCGGCGACCAACTTGATAAACTTTTCTTGCTGCGGAAAATCTTTGTGGCAATGCAGCATTATCTGAACAACCCCCTCGGCAAGTTGTTTATCCCCAATCGAGCTATCGAAATGAATGCCGTTGCGATTCTGGTTGTACCAGTTCGCACGGGAAAGCTGCCCGCTCACGCTGCTAAAAGCGGGTTGCTCGCTTGCCTCAAAAATCCAGCCCGCTACCATCCAGCCCTCGGCCTCCATTCGAGCCTTGAGGTCGGTATAATAAGATAGATAATCCTGCCATCTAGCATGCTCGGTTATAGCCATTTTTTGCTCCATTTCTATTTCTGACCAAACTATACGATGAGATTTAAGGAGTAAAACGCGATTACAAGGCTCTAAAAGTGTACAAAACCCGGATAGCCTTAACAATAGGGTAACAGCTATAAATGAATTTATCAATATTTTGGAGGAAGAAACTAAAAAACTGGCAATTACGGGCGGCGTTGTATAACAAATACTTGCCCGGATAGGGTATAATTTAGCTGAAATGATAATGACGGTGATGGTCGATAGACCTGCTAATTAGGCTAATGCCAGGCTTTGTGAAGGATTATTTTAGTGATGCCGACCGACCACGATGCCCTATTCAAGACCCTGGTCGGCGAGTTCTTCGTCGAGTTCCTCCAATTGTTCTTCCCTGATTTGGCCGCCCAAATCCAGCCTGATTCCATCCAGGAAAAGGAACAGGAACTCCTCCCCGATTGGGTCGGTGGCACCACCAATCGAGTGGACATCATCCGCCAGGTCGAGCTTAAAAATGAACCTAATCTGGTGTTGATCCTCATCGAACCGCAGTCCTACGACCAAAAGGAGTTCGGCGAGCGGCTCTTTCGCTATTTTTTGAGATTATATGACAAATATCGTTTGCCGGTCTTTCCGGTAGCGATTATGAGCTATGGCTCTCCCAAAGAGGCCGCTCCTGATGTCTTTCGGGTCGGGTTTGGGGGGGTTACTACCGTGACTTTCAATTATGTGGTGATCCAACTCAATCGGCTGGACTGGCGCGATTTCGAGGAACAGCCCAACCCGGTGGCCTGTGCTTTGATGGCAAAGATGCGGATGGCTAAGACCGAACGGGCCGAGGTCAAGTTGGCGGCCTTGAGCAAGCTGACCGAGCTAGAGCTAAATCCGGCTCAGACCAACATTATCTCGGCCTTTGTGGATACTTATCTCAGCTTGAACGAGCAGGAGCAAAGCGAATTTGAGCAAAAGTTGGCTCAAATCGAGCCGACCAAAAAGGAGGATGTGATGGAACTGACTACCAGTTGGAAGGAGCAAGGTAGTGCCGAAGGCCTCCGCGAAGGGGAGCGAAAGTTGGTGATAAAGTTACTGCGCCGGAGGTTTGGGAGCCTGAGCGAGGGGGAAGAAGCTCAGATAGGCTATCTGAATACCGAAAAATTGGAGGAACTGGCACAGGATTTGCTGGATTTCAAGAGCCGGGATGAACTGGTTAGCTGGTTGAACCAGGCAGCCCTAAACCAGGATAATTAGGGCTGCCCGACCTTGTGGCTTGTTTTCAAGTCACAGAGCGTTCCTGACTTCATCCCTTTGGGAGCAGACAGGAAATATGGGTGGCACTAGAGATTATTTGAATTGGGCTTTTAGTTGTTCCCGAAAAGTGCGGTCAGCTTGAGCTTTCAGCCGATTATCCTCAAAAACCTGATTGAGCTGCCCGGCAATCGCCAATAGTGCGCCCAATTCCTGATTAATCAACTCCTCGCGGGCGGCCCGTTCTTCTTCGGTCAGTTCGCTAGGAGGAGCTTCTTTATCGGATGAAGCCGAAGGCCGGGCCCCGCGCCGAATTTGCTGATAGGGCTGACTGAGTTGAAGCCGGTCCAGCGCCCGCGAAAGTCGGGCCGTCACTTCCGGGTTTAATTCACCCAAACGTTCCACCTTCTCAAGCGTCGCCAGTTGCTCGTTAGTCAAGCTTTGCTTGAATTCAGGGTCAACATAAAAATTTATATTATCAGTCACTTTTCTCTCTCACTCACTATTGGGCCATTCAATTGTCCCGCTATTACTCGCAGACCATCCTGTATAAACCCGGCTGGGCCTATGAGCATTTTCATTTAGTTAATCACAACCACTCTCAAAATGCAAGCTATTGCAGGCTGAATTGGTCAGTCCGGCAACCCGTTTGCAGCAGTATTTTACCCATTTCCACCAGATATAATGGTCTAAAGTACAGGCAGTTACGCGCTATCACCACGAAACTCTAAAGTCCGTATCTTCCGGGCCAAGTTGCTCCCAGGAAAGTTTGGGGTTAGCCAGCCCCGCCGCTGCCAGGCCGCTTTTCATTACCCCAATCAGGTAATCGCCCGGCAAAGGAACTCCCCGATAGCGAATAAGATAATTATGGACCCCGAGTTGAGTCACGGTGCGCTCCCCAAAATTGCTATTGCGGTTGGTCATCTCCACATAACGTTGGGTCAGGCGGTCTGGCCCCATGATGTGAATTGCCGCCAGTTGCACCCGCCCCAGAATGGTCGTGCGGTAGCCTTCAAAGAAATGCGACCCAACCTCAAAAAGCGCCTCGGATTGAGGCAAATCCGGGTAAAAGTAAGCTGCCATCCAGTTCAGCAGTTCATTGTAAGCCTCTGCCGAAACTTCTTTGGGCGGCAACCGATGAGCCGAGTAGCTGCAAATGCGGGCAACCTGCACCATCGCCGGGTCATCATCTTTAATATTATGACCTTTCAGCAAGGCCTCTACCAGACTATAATTAAAAGTCCGTCTGAGTGGGGTTTCTACCATAGAATTCCAACCGATATTTTAACGGGGTCATAACTGGTGGTATCTTTGGAAAATCTACGGCGTGATTTTTCCAAAGATACCACCAATCCGGGCTTTTGCCCGATTACAAACTACTGCAATTCCTTGCGGGTATAACCTAACAGACGGCGGGCTACAATCAGCCGGTTAATCTGACCAGTGCCTTCGTACAGGTCGTTGATTTTGCCGTCTCTCATCCACTTCTCGACCAATAGCTTGCAGCTATAGCCCTCGTTCCCCAAAATCTCGACGGCCTTTTGTGTCACCCAGGTCACAGCCTCGCCCGCCTTGACCTTGCACATCGAGGCTTCCATCGTATTGGAGATACCATTATCCATCTGCCAGGCCGCCCGCAAAGTCAAAAGCCAGGCCGCCCGCAACTGGGCTTCCATCCGCATCACATCGCGCTCCACCAAAGTCAGTTGGGCGTAAGGCGCATCATAGCGCATAGTTACCCCCTGTTTGGTCAGATACTCTTTGGTGTAATCGAGGGCGGCGCGACCTACTCCAATCGCGCTGGCGGCGACCAGGGGGCGGGTGGCATCAAAGGTCTTCATCGCCCCGGCAAAACCTTTGCTATCTTTAGCCTCGGCGTTGGCGACTTCCGGGCTGCCCAAAATATTATCAAAGGGAATCCGGCAATCGGTGAAATTAATCGCGGCGGTATCGCTGGCCCGGATGCCGTGTTTCTTTTCCAGCCGCGCCACTTTACAGCCGGGGGTATTGGCCTCGACCACAAAAGCTTTCATTCCGGCCCGCCCTGTCCCAGCCGCGACTGTCGCCCACACCACCAATAGACCGGGCGAATCCTGGACCGCCATTAAGCCGCCGGTCACAAAAATCTTTTCACCATTCAGAATCCACTCCTTGCCGTCCTCGCTGAGTTTGGCGGTAGTGCGAATATTGGCGGTATCACTTCCGGCCTGTGGCTCGGTCATACACATCGCGCCCCATTTCGGTTCGCCACTCCTGAAGCGGGTCAAAAACCGCTCGCGTTGCTCTGGCGTACCGGCGGCCTCGATTGCCGCTCCGCCCAATGCACCCCCGGCAGTCGAAAGATACAGACCGCAATCGCCATACGAAAGCATCTCGACGGTGTGCATCAAAATCACATTCCGCATTTTCGGGCCTTCCCCGGCTTCGGTCTTCCCGACCTGGAGCGGGTCGCCCCCGCCACTGCCACTCCGCCCGCGATACCCGGCATTGTTGCCGCCTTCCCACATCATTTTGATGTAATCCCAGGGCCGCTCGTGTTCATGCTCATCATAATAACGGGACTGAGGACGCATCACCTGTAGAGCCACATTTTCCAGGATGCTTAATTGCTTCTGGAGCGGTTGAGGTATCTCAAAATCAATCACAGTTTTATCCTCCTTGATTAAAGCATGGCCGAACCGGTCAGCGTCGCAAAGCTACGCGCATCCCGCAACAATTGTTCCACCCCATTATCCCGGATATAGCCGTGTCCGCCGTAAATCTGAACGGTTCGGTCAGCGACTAACATGGCGGTTTCATCGGCATAGTGTACTCCTAGCGCACATTCGCGGGTCGCCGGACTACCCTTATCTACGTTCCAGGCCGCTTCCCAGACCAACAGCCGGGCGGCATCTATTTCCATCTGCATTTCCGCCAGGAAAAAAGCGATACTCTGGTACTGAGCAATAGCCTTCCCAAAAGCCTGCCGCTCTTTGGCATAGGTCACGGCGTGTTCGAGAGCGGCGCGGGCCACCCCTACCGCCAACCCGCCCACCGTCACCCGCGAAAAGTTAAGCAACTTGTCCAATTCCACCCCGCCAGCTTCACCCAGTTTAGCCGAGGCCGGGATGCGGCATTCTGCCAGGGTCAATTCATAGGTTGGCAAGGCTCGGATGCCCATTAATTGCTCTCGCTCGCCGATTTGCAAACCTTCCGCCCCTTTTTCGACAATAAAAGCTTGAGTTTTGCCATCCTCGGCGGCGTAAACCAGCATAGCTTCGGCTTCGGCGGCAATCGGTACCCGGACTTTAGCTCCGTTCAGAACATAGCCGTCACCGTCGCGGGTGGCAGTAGTCGCCAGGTTAGCGGGGTCAAAATTCCAGCCATTTTCGTTCAAGGCAGCGGTCAGCATCGGGAGTTTTTCGGATTCGAGCGAACTGAGCCAGCGTTCTTGCTGGGCCGAAGTGCCAAATTCCAGCACCGGCAGCGCAAACAGGGCCGGGGTCAGCAGATGCAGAGCTAAAGCCAAATCGCCGTAGGCCAGTTCTTCGGCAAAGAGGGCCGCGCCGATAGCGGAATGAGGTTCGCCTAGCCCGCCCATCGCCTCTGGAGTCCAGATACCCAACAAGCCCAGTTGCCAGCCTTCTGAGAGCAAGCCCGCCGAGTAGCCGCGCCCTTCATCAGCCTCGCGGCTGGCCCGCTGCACCCGCTCCCGGACGAAACGCCGGATATTATCTATTATTAGTTGCTGGTCTTCGGTTGGTGCAAAGGAAATCATTTTCCACTCCTTTGTGTTTAGAAATTACGTAAAATAGGTTTATTAGCGTTTTTTAGGATGCTTTTATGTGTAGAGAGATTATAGCTCTTTCCGCCAAATTTTGCCGAAAAACCCATTATCTAAATTTTAAGGCCGCTTATGAACAAAATATCACATTGTTAGATAACTTATGCCGACGCTTGACAAATCCGGGCATGCTAATTATAGTTTCCACTTGAATAAGTGTTCTATTAAGGTAAGGAGAAAATACCATCCACAATCCGGCTTCCGGCATCATTACCATATCCTGTCCCGACCAGCGCGGTTTGGTTGCCAACGTTACGACTTTCCTGGCCCAACACGGCGCAAATGTCGTGGATGCCAGCCAGCACAGCGATTTGAACCTGGGGGCTTTTTTTATGCGGGTGCAGTTCGAGCTGGACGGTATGGATTTGAAACGGGAAGAAATTGCCGAAAGCTTCGCGCCGATTGCCCGACGTTTTGAAATGGACTGGCAATTGCACTTCTCAGACCGACCCAAAGCCATGGCGGTGCTGGTCTCGAAACACGACCATTGCCTGTACGATTTGCTGTTGCGCCAAAAATCCGGGGAACTATCCGCCCGCATCCCGCTCATCCTCAGTAATCATCAGGATTTAGCCGAAGTCGCTCGCAATTTTGGGATTCCTTATCATTATCTGCCGGTGTCGGCCTCGAACCGAGCCGAACAAGAAGCCGAAATGCTGAGGTTGCTGGAACAATATGGAGTAGAGTTGGTAGTGCTGGCCCGATACATGCAGGTCTTATCGCCAAAAATCGTCCAAAAATATCTCAATCGGATAATCAATATTCATCACAGCTTCCTACCGGCCTTTGTGGGCGGACGACCCTATCATCAGGCTTACGAGCGTGGAGTCAAGATGATTGGAGCAACCAGTCATTATGTCACCGAGGAACTCGACCAGGGGCCGATTATCGCCCAGGATGTGATTCAGGTCAGCCATCGCGACGGGGTGGAAGACCTGATTCGCAAAGGCCGTGACCTGGAACGCATGGTACTGGCCCGCGCCGTCCGCGTCCATCTCGAAGACCGGGTGTTGGCTTTCGGCGGGCGCACGGTAGTGTTTGAATAGTGGTCAGTGGTCAGTGGTCAGTAGGCTAGTTTTGAGTTTTGAGTTTTGAGTTTTGAGTTTTGAGTTTTGAGTTAAAATACCAAGTACTCGCCGGATGTCTTCCGTCTAGTATTTTACTGACCACTGACCACTGACCACTGACCACTGACCACTGACCACTTTAGTAAACGAAAAATACAAAATGCCTTTAGTCGAAGAAAAACAGCGATATATTGCGGGGGATGAAAAGTACTGGCTGGCTTTTAGCCGGGTATCAGGGATTGGGGTGGTGCGGATGCAGCGCCTTTTTGATTATTTTGGCAGTTTGCAGGCCGCCTGGCAAGCCCGACCCGCTGACTTAATGGCAGCCCACCTCGAACCGAAATACACCGAGCGATTGATGATTTTTCGCCCGAATTTCGACCCGGATAGCGAAATGGCCCGGCTGGAACAACTGGGAATCCGTCTCCTGGTGGTCGGCGGGCCGGGCTACCCAGAACGGTTGGCCCAATCTGACATGCCTCCCCCGATTTTGTACATGAAAGGCCAACTTGAGGATGAAGCTGACCGACTGGCCCTGGCAGTGGTTGGGACGCGCCGAGCGACCAGCTATGGGCGGCAGGCCACCCGCCAGATTTGCACCGAATTGGTCGGACAGGGAGTTACGATTGTCAGTGGGCTGGCGAAGGGCATAGATACTGCCGCGCATCTGGCGACCCTCGAAGCTAACGGGCGCACGATTGCGGTGCTGGGAAGTGGTTTGGACGTAATCTACCCTTATGAAAACAAGGCTCTAGCCGAGCGGGTCTGCGAACACGGGGCATTGCTGTCAGAATATCCGCCGGGAGCGCAACCGGAAGCCTCGAACTTTCCGGCTCGTAACCGGATTATTAGCGGTTTGGCGATGGGCGTTTTTGTGGTAGAATCGGATGAGAAGGGTGGGGCAATGAATAGCAGTTGGCACGCCAACCGCCAGGGTCGGGATGTTTTTGCGCTACCAGGGAGCATCCTTAACCAGTTCAGCCGGGGTACAAATGCTTTAATTCGCCGGGGTGAAGCCCGGTTGGTGACGTGTGCCACCGATATTCTGGAAGAGTTGTTGCCCGGTAATCTCCTGGACACCCGCGAAGCCCGCGCCGAGTTGGTACACATCGGTGATACCGAGACCGAGCGGGCTATTTTGCGAATGCTGCGCCAGGCCGGAGAGCCAGTCCACATTGACGAAATTTGCCAGGAATGTAGCTTGCCCACCCCGGAAGTCAATAGCACGCTGGTTATGCTGGAACTAAAAGGCCTCATCCAGAACATGGGCGGAATGCGCTACGGATTATCCCGCTTATCATCACCCTTAGATTTTAGATTTTAGATTTTAGATTTTAGATTGTAACAAACTGTGAATTTCTCAAAAAAACTGCTTCAAAAATTAAGCTTTTTAACGGCCTTGCTGATATTTTCGCTGCTGGTAGCCGGATGTGGTGATACCCCGGTAAATCAGCCCCAAACCCCGACCACCTCGCCCGAAGCTACCTCAACCGAAGTTTTAGCGATTGCCACTCCAACCATGACAGTAGCCGAAACTGCCGGGCCAGTGCCAACTCCAACTTTCGAGGCCGACCCGGTGCGGACTCAGCCGCCGGTTGTCACCGTTCCCTATATTACTATTCCACCACTGGTGACGGGCGGCTCTGGCAAAACCGAATATTATGGCCCTTTGCCAACTCCGCCGCGCTCGCTCAATCCCAAAGCCGAAGCTTTTACCCCGGATGCCAGCAAATTACTGCCAAAGGGTAACTTTATCGTTGGGACGGCTAATGGCCTGTATCTACTCAATTTGGCAGGCGATACCGAAAAGCTGATTGCAGGGGGCGCGGCCTTTTCTGAACCTAAAGTCGCGCCGGATGGTGCGCGGGTAGCGGCCTTCCGCACCGATTTGGTTTCCCGCCAAAGCCAGTTAGTACTGGTCGAACCTGCCGCCGCGATTAAGCCGCTGCTTCCCGAAAATGGCGGGGTATTTCTGGCGGCGGCCTGGTCGCCGGACAGCAAGACCCTGGCCCTGACCCGCGCCACCGACAGCAACGGCGACGGGCTGGCGGATTATAACGATAATTTGAGCCTGGTACTTTATGATGTCGCCAGTGGCAAACAGCAAAGCGTAACCGAGGGCGGCTTTGCGGCTTGGTCGCCGGACGGAATGCGCCTGGCCCTGCTTATCCCCGGCCCGTCAGATAACAGCCTTGACCCGACCACCCGCAAACTCAAACGCGCCCCCAACGCCGTCGGGATTTACAATTTTGCCAACCGGGGCAAAAGGACTTTACTAGAAGCAAAAGGGATGGAGCTGGTACTGGGGGCTGCCGGATTTAAACCTGTGCCGCCCGACCTCAAGCTGGGAGTACGCTATTTCAAGGCGGTAGGCTGGCATCCCGATAGCAAACATATCACGGTCAGCGCCGATGTCGCCGGGCCAAGCGGTTTGCGAGCCGGGGTAGTGCTAACCGCTACCCTCGACAATAATACCCCCAAAGTGGTGACAGCGGGCGGCGATGCGGCGGGGCAGGTACAGTGGGATGGCGATGGGCAACGCCTGGTTTTTGAAACTTTCCCCCAATATCCGGTTGGCCCTAATAGTGCCACCCAGATTGCGCTTTTGGAAAACGCCAGCCTGCAAAATGCTGCCGCCGTGAAAATTCTGCTCGGCAATCCTGCCACCCGCAGTGAGGCCCATTCTCCGGCCTGGATTTCGGGCGGGCAAGTTCTGGCATATCTGGAAAGTGAAAAAAGCATTCTGACCGTAGTGGAGCGCAATGGACAGAACCCCCGCCGTCTATTTTCGGGTTGCAATGGCTTCGATTGGTTGTGAGTGGCGGTCGGGGAAATAGTTTTGAGTTTTGAATTTCCCAATCGCGGCCTCGCCCGCTTTAGGGGTAAATAACTTTTTCTATCAGTAATTACTTTTTCAAAATTAGTTTTCCAGCCGAAACCTTTTTAGACTTTGAGGTGTCCAACCTTTGGAGTGCTATTAAACATTGCGCGAAAGCTTGGAGGCGGCTTTCTCTGAAACTTAACGCAAAGCGACTTCGTATAGTTTATAGAACTTGAAGGCTTGTTTTTACGCCTTGCAAAGCGGATATATTATTTTAATCAGCAAAAAGCCAGAATCTGAAGTACAAGAAGTATCAAATAGAAAGGTATCTCCTATGTTAAAGCGACCTACCCGATGGGGTCTACCAGTTGCCGCCCTCATGACTATCAGCCTGATGCTGGTGGCCTGCGGCGAACCGAGCGCAACTCCGCCCGCCGTACCTACCGTAGCCCAAGCCCCGGCTGCGCCCCAGGCTGCCCCACCCGTTGTCCCGGTGGTGGCCCAACCTGCCGCTCCAGTTGCACTTCAATCCGCTGTGCCGTTGGGAGCAAAAAGCACCCTGGCAGGCAGTTTTGCCGATAATACTCCAATCTTTATCAGCCTCAATACCGATAGCACTAGCGACCAATCCAAGAGCTTTGGCAAAACCGTCGAATATTTCTCAAATATCCCGGATGTCAAAAAGGCTTTGGCCCAACTGGAAATGCTCAAAGTGGTCGGGCTGGATTATGAAACTGGTATCAAACCCTGGTTGGGCAACGAAGTTGCCTTGAGCCTGACCGATTTTGCCGGGCTGCAAGGGCTGGGCAATAACAAAACCGCCCTTCCCACCGGCGACCTGCCGATTTTAATTGGGATGCTGGTCAGTGACCGCCCGAAAGCCGAGGCTTTTGTGACCAAAACCACCGGGTTGCTCAAAAGCTTTGCCCAGGCTACCATTCAAGAAGATACTTATAAGGATGTGAAGCTGACGACCATCAAGATGGGAACGACTAGCCTCGTAATCGGGTTGGGCAAAGACAAGCTGTTTGTCGGCGGCAATCTCGATACAGTCAAGGCGGCTTTTGACCGCAGCGCAGCCCAAAGTCTGGCCTCGAATGCCAACTATACTACGATTGCCGCCAAGTTGCCGTCCAGCAATCTCTCGTTTGCCTATGTGGACGCGCAGGCCGCAATAAAGAGCCTGGTGAATAGTCCGCAGTTCAAGCAGAATGGCCCTAATCTGCAATTGCCCAATGCCGACTATATCGGTAGCCTCGGTTTGACCACCGCCGCCACCGATGAGGGCTATCGGCTGGACAGCTATCAGGTCTATATTCCTGGCAAAACTCCTCCGGCAGTCGCCACTCAGTTGGGCAAGGCCGCTAATTCCGGCAAAATCCTGAGCGCCTTGCCGGAAGCAACCCTGTTCTTTGCCAATGGACAGGATGCCGCCAGTGGTTATGATGCCCTGATTAACGCTATGAAAACTAGCGGGAACGCCGACTTTGATAAAAAGCTGGCGGAATTTGAGCAACAGAGCGGGCTTAATCTGAAATCGGATGTGGTCAGCCTCTTTAGTGGCGAGTTCACCGCCTTTGCCGTCCCGGAAACCGCTAACCAGGCCATGCCGGTCAGCTTTGGGCTGGTCAGTCAGGTCGGCGACAAGACCGCGACCCAGGCCAAGCTGGACAAAATCGCGGCTGCCATCGAGCAGCAATCCAAAGGTCAAGTAAAATGGCAGACCAAAACCGTCGGGAGTACGACCTATCGGACTGCCACTATCACTCAGGGCCAGACCACTACCAGTCTTAATCTGGGTCAGGGCAATGGCAGTGCCGTCCCCGGTGGGAGTTTTGCCTTCCTGACAGTCGGCGACGAAGCGACTAATGGCCTCTTGACGGCAGCGGGCGGGGGTAAAAACTTCCTGGCTGGCCCAAATGCGGCTAATTTTAACAAGGTCAAGGCTCAGCTTCCGACTGATAATGGCGGTTATGTCTACCTGGATACCCAGGCTGCGATTAAGCTGGCGGTAGCCCAGCCCCTGCCCTCGGATGCGACTAAAGCCGAAAAAGCCAAAGCCGCCCAGGATTTCGCCGCAAAGCTGGATAAGCTGTATGCGGTAGGGGCAGCTACCCACCAAACCGCCAGCGAAGCGGCTTCAACCGTCTTCGTCTACTTCCCGGTAACAAAGTAGCTTAA
>JBBRSG010000037.1:0-48226 GCA_038245615.1 Chloroflexia bacterium
ACCGGGTCGCGCCCGCTATAGCTTCAACTATCGGGCCACTGGCCGCGACCTGAGCGGTAGCCCGGTTTTTACCCTCAAAACCCTCAACGCCTTTAAAGAGAGCGGTCATAATCTGCCGTTGGGGGTGGTCGTCACCGAGGTGCGGCTGAAAGGCGGGACGGAGCGGTTAAACCCGGTTGTTCCGGCCCTGGGCCATTTTGCCCTGCTTTTGGCGGGAATAATAATCTTTTATCTGGGGTTATTTCGGGCCGGTTGGCCCGCTTTGAGTGCGGCCCTGTGGTCGGCGGGATTGGCGGCGGCGGTCAGCTTTGGGCTGGCTTTCTATCGCTTTCACTTAACTCCGACAGTTGAAGATAGTTTTATGGCAATCGCCCTGGCCTACCCGCTCCTGATTTTGGGGCTACGGACGACTAGCGCCTGGCTAGGGCGGCGCGGTCAGGCTTTCCCGGCGAAAGAGGCTCGGTGTTTGGGCCTGATTTTCGTAGTGGCGCTGACCGTCAAGCTGGCGGGCCTGAACCATCCAGCTTTTATCCCGGTTGACCACTGGTTTCGGATACATCAAATAAACCGTTTCTGGGAATACCCGGTGGCCTTCTGGCAGCAGTATTTTAGCGTCAGTACCGGGACAACCGTCACCGGGCAGGAGGGCGGTTCGGCGGTGCTGGGGCAATGGGGAGTGCAGGTGAGCTTGCCCTATTCGCCCTTGTTCTACCTTTTTGCCGCGCCGCTTTCGCTTATCTGGCCCGCTCACAATGACCCGAATTTGTTGGCAGCGGTCAATGCTCTGGCGAGTTGGCTGGAAGTAAGTCAGGTATTTTTGCTGTATATTCTGCTGCGGCGGGCTTATAACACCGTTTGGGCGGGCCGGGCCGGGGTCATTGCGGCAGCGATTTTCGGTTTTTATCCTCTCAGCTTCTTGCTGTTCAGCGATGGCGGCTATAATTCGATTTTTGCGGGCTGGCTATCGCTGCTGTTTATAACCCTAATCGTTGACCGCTTGCCACTGGTCGAAAAGGGCCGCAGCCTGTTTTCAATCTGGCCCGCCCTGGTGCTGGCGGCGGCCTTATTGTCGCATACCAGCACTCTGCTTTTATTGACGGCATTTACCGCTATCTATACCCTGTTCCTGATTATCCCCAAAGCTTCCCGCCGGGCCGGACGACAATTTGCCCTGATTGTAATAGTCGGACTAGGATTAGCTACTTTGCTATATTACGGGTGGTACGTCCCGGAACTGGTCGGCAAGACCTTGCCGACCCTTTTCAGTCGTTTGGGTTCGAGCAATCTAGGCCAGGACACCCGCTTGCTTGGTTCGCCCCTCCTGAGCGGCTTTTGGCCTCAACTCTGGGAACACTTCCGCCTCTGGCCCATAGTACTGGTTCTGGGATTTACAATTTACCCCCAACTGGGGCGAGGCCGCGATTTACGATTAGCAGTGGTCAGAGGTCAGAAAAATACTCTCAGTCCTCAGTCCTCAGCCCTCAGTCCTGCCTATCCTCCGACCCTCTTTGTCGCTTGGTTCGTCACCTTCCTGCTGTTCGCGGTGGTGGATTTGAAAGTAAATTTGCTGCAAAAGCACATGCTGTTTGTTGCCCCCCTGCTTTGTATCGGGAGTGGGGTGGTAATGGCCGTTGGTTGGGACTGGACAAAGCAGTGGAGCGTGAAACATCGAGCTACCTGGGCGCAATGGGCCTTTGGGGTGTTAATCCTCGGTCTACTAATCTTCAATTTTATTCAAGGCCTGCTAGTCTGGTATGCCCGTATCTACTACCTGAACTATCCTCCTGGCTCAGGTTAAAGGATAATATTGAGTTTTGAGGTTTGAATTAATTGAGGTCTGGACATAACTGGTAGGGGCGCTGCTTGCCGCGCCCAAATCGGGGCGCGCCGGGCGCGGCAAGCAGCGCCCCTACCATCTCATTTTTTGCCTTTATGACCACCCCTCAATTAATTAACAGGGATTTACAGGATAGACAGGATGAGGAGAAAATTTAACGATATACGCTCAGGCAATTCAAAACTGAAAACTGAAAACTTTCTTACTGACCACTGACCACCGATCACTGACCACTTTTCAGACTTGCAAAAAACGGCTTTTTCCACTATATTAGCTCAAAAGCAATCAGCAATGCGCGAAGGCACCTCCTGAGTATTTTCGATGCACCCTCAACCCTACATAAAATGATAAACGGGAAGGGAAGGCAGGCCAAATTTGCCGCAACCTTAGTTTTAATCGGTTGGGTAAGCTTTTCCATATCAGGCAGATCTAAATCCGTGCCTAGCGCACGCAAAATATTTGGGAGAGAATTATGAATATGCTGGCAAACCAGACCCAGGAGCGTCTGTTTGACCGCTACGCACCGGAAACCGAGCGGTTTTTTGATGAGATGTTCCTCAACGAAGTAGCCCCCCGCGAGCATTATAGTAAGCTCATGGAGGATTTTAATTCTCTCAGCGAGGCCGACCAGGAAGCTTGCAAGCGTATGGTCAGCGTTTTTTTCCTCAACCAGGGCATAACCTTTACGGTCTATGGCAACGATGAAGGGGTCGAGCGGATTTTCCCTTTCGATGTCATCCCGCGAGTTATTCCCGCTACCGAATGGGATCAAATCGAGCGCGGTCTGACCCAACGGGTGACGGCCCTCAATCTTTTTCTGCACGACCTTTACCACGAACAGAAAATCCTCAAGGATAAAATCGTACCGAGCGACTTGGTTCTGAGCAGCCGTCACTTTCGCCGGGAATTCGTCGGGGTCAATCCGCCGTTAGGGGTTTATATTCACATCACCGGCAGCGATATTATCCGCGACGAACAGGGCAATTATATGGTGCTGGAAGATAATCTGCGTTGTCCGAGCGGGGTTTCGTACATGCTTCAGAACCGCCAGGCCCTCAAGCGGGCTTTGCCTTCGATTTTCAGCCATCACCGCGTCCGCCCGATCGAGGACTACCCGCAAGAGTTGGTGCGGGTTTTGCAGCAGATTGCCCCGCCTACTCGTGTTCAGGAAGACCCCTCGATTGTGCTGCTGACTCCCGGTATCTACAATTCGGCCTATTTTGAACACTCCTTTTTGGCCCGCCAGATGGGAATCGAGTTGGTCGAAGGTCGAGATTTGATGGTTAGTGACAACAAAATCTATTCCCGCACCACACACGGCCTTAAAAGAGTGGATGTAATTTATCGCCGGGTGGACGACGATTTTCTTGACCCGCTGGTTTTCCGCTCGGACTCGATGTTGGGGACGGCGGGGTTGATAAACGCTTACCGGGCCGGAAACGTGGCCCTGGCGAATGCGATTGGGACCGGGGTCGCCGACGATAAGGTTATTTATAGCTTTGTGCCACAAATTATCAAGTATTATCTGGGAGAGGATGCGATTATCCCTAACGTGCCGACTTATCTCGCCAGCCGCAAAGAAGATTTGCACTATATTCTTGAGAACCTGGAAAAGCTGGTGGTCAAGGCCGCCAACGAGTCGGGCGGTTATGGGATGCTGGTCGGGCCACATTCGACTGCCGCCCAGCGCGAGGAATTTGCCCAGAAACTGCGGGCCGACCCCCGCAATTATATCGCTCAACCGACCATTTCGCTCTCGCGCCACCCGGCCTTTGCCGCCGACAATTCCTTTATCGGTTGTCATATTGACTTGCGGCCCTACATTCTCTATGGCGAAAAGGTGACAATCGTACCGGGTGGGCTGACCCGCGTAGCTCTCAAACCTGGCTCACTGGTAGTCAACTCCTCCCAGGGTGGTGGCAGCAAAGATACCTGGGTGTTGGATTGATTACGTTTTAGCCTGTTAATCCTGTCTATCCCTTATTAATGATTCGTGGAGCTAAAGATGCTGAGTCGTACTGCCGAGTCAATGTTCTGGATGAGCCGTTATATTGAGCGGGCCGAAAATACCGCCCGTTTTTTGGACGTGAATTTTCACTTGCTGCTGGATTTGGACAAAATCGCCGATGTCGAGGATACCCGGAGTTATTGGGAAGCCCTGATTATGGCAACTGATGACCGGGAGCGATTTTTGGAACTCTATCCCGATTTTACGGCAGACTCAGTCAGCCAGTTTTTGGTATTTGACCGGGCCAACCCGAACTCCATTTTTTCGTGTATCGCACTGGCCCGCGAAAATGCCCGCAGCGTAATTGAAGTCATCGCCAGTGAAATGTGGGAGCAAATCAACCAGCTCTATCATTTTCTGAACAATGCTACCCGGCAAGTTCTACAAAGAGATACCTATAATTTCTATAAAGAGATAAAGAACGGATCACATTTGTTTCAGGGGATTACCGATGCCGCTTTCAGCCGCAGCGAGGGCTGGGAGTTTGTGCAGGCCGGACGCTATTTGGAACGGGCCGATAATACCTCTCGGCTGGTGGATGTAAAATATCACCTGCTAGTACCCCGTGATAGCAATTCTCACGAGCAGGTAGATACGATTCAGTGGATGGCAGTGCTGAAAAGTTGTAGCGCCCTGGAAGCTTTCCGCAAAGTCTATCTATCGAAGATTGACCCGCAGACGGTGGTGGAATATCTGGTGCTAGACCGCTATTTTCCGCGCAGCATCTATTTTTGCGTGACGATGTTGCAGGAGTCGCTGTGGGGGATTTCGGGTAGTAGCCACCGTAATTATAATAATAATGCTGACCGTTTAGTTGGAAAACTTGAGGCTGACCTAAACTATACTATAAGTGACGATATTTATCAGACTGGCTTGCATGTCTGGTTGGAGACCTTGCAAGTTCAACTGGGAAGAATTGGCGAGGAAGTCCACCAAACCTATTTCTCGTATCGCGCTCCGACCCGTCAGGCCGAGGCCCTGGCTGCCGGGGCTAATTCTGAGCGTTTTATCGCCAATGGTCGAATCAGCCGGGCGGTCTGGAGTCAGGTAGACCATTCTCAGCAGCAGCAACAACAGCAACAGTAGAGCTAAAAGAAAAAGCCGCTTTCCCAATTTGGGAGAAGCGGCCTTTATTAATTTAGCTCGGCGTTTGGTAGCTATGCCCCGACCCGGCGTGCGCCGTAGAAGCGGGAGGCATAGTAGTCATCGTTGATGCCGTCAATCGTTACGCCAGTGCTTTCGTTTTCGGCGTGGATGAATTTGCCACCGCCAAGGTAGATACCGACGTGAGATGGGCCGGGCATATAAGTATTGGCCCACACCAGAATATCCCCCGGCTGAATCGCGTTTAGTGGCACCGCCTTACCGATTTCAGCATCCCCGGCGGCGGTTGAGCCAGCCGCAATATTGAAGTTGGTCAAAACCCAGTAGACGAAGCCGGAGCAGTCAAAACCGCCCGCCGCCGGGCTTTTCCCGGCATATATATAGCGCCAGCCCAGATATTGTTTGGCAAAGCTGACAATTCGGTCCCCTAGCGGGCCGTTGGTCGGCGGGGCGGCAGGGGCGACTTTTTTAGGGGCAGGGGCAGGGGCAGCACTAGGGGCGGCATCGGTTTTCGCCAGATAGCTGGCATCTACAAAGCCGACCTCGCCGCCTTTTTCGACCTTGTACCACTTATAGCCGTTGTCGTCCTTGACCGGGTTCGCCAGCACCTTTAGTACTTCCCCTTCGTAGACATAACCATTGGTGTCAAAGGTTCGTCCCGGCCCGATGCGAAACCGAATTGGGTCGCCATCGGTATTGGTAACTCGCATCGCCCCACTAGTGGCGCTAACCACCGCATTTTTAGGGGCGGCGTTGACATACGCGATATTGGCGTAACCGGCCTGACCCTGATAATCTACCCGATAAAAATTGTTGCCCTGCTTGTCGGCGAAAGGCCCACCCATAACGGTGACAATTGCGCCATCTTGCAGCACATTCAGCACTCCCGACCCGGCGTTGGCTTGCTGACGCATCCGCAGCCCGTCGCCATCGGTGTTGACCACTTTCCCGGTGCTACCAGCTTTCAGGGTCTTGACCCCGTTACTGACTTTTCCGGCATAAATCAAATACTGGCTGACGACATAGCCGGTCTTGCCGTTATACTCGACTTTGTAGAAATTGTTGCCTTTGCTATCTTTGGTCAGGCCACTCCGAATCACCAATAATTCGTTTTCCTCGACCGTTTCCAGCACTTTTGCCGCAAAACTGCCACTCTCGCGCAAGCGCACTCCGTCGCCGTCGGTATTGGCGACCCGCACCGAAGTCCCCACCGTCAGACCATCGTCCGCCAGGGCCAGAGGAGCAGAGGTAACAAACATAAAGGTGAAAATCAGAGAGAAAATGAGAGCAGTATGAGCAAAACTTTTTTTATTTCGAGGATAAAAGCGGCGGTCAGTTGGCTGACTTCGCTGTTGGCGGCTTTGGGAACTGACAAAGCCGGTTGGATTGTTTAAACGATACTGATAGTTAGTAGAATTGTAATCCTGGTTCAAAAGACCCCTCCTATAGCCAGACGCAAACCACCAATCCGCCCCACGAATAAAGTGAGGGGGTTTGCAGCGGTGTTTTGGCCTTGAAATAGCTGGAATTCACCCGGCCATACCGGTCAAGCCACCACACCTTCTGACATTCAGTATGTCTTTGTTAAGTTGATAAACTACAAAAACGGTTGATAAAGTAGTTAAGAAAGTAAACTAAGCACAGTCGGCAGAGCGAAATTTAACCCTTTTCGCCCGACCCTTTATGGTTTATGGTAAGCTGATGTTAGCATAGTGGTTCGGCCTTGTCAAACTAGGAGTTAGTAATCTGGGTATAAAAGGGATACCGGGCGGAATCCCGCCCGGTATCGCATGGGTGACAAAAGCTTTGTTTGAGAGACAAACGTGCTTTGGATGTGCTTCATAGGCGGAGCTGATTTATTACAGGGATAAATCAGCCCGCTTTCATCAAAACTACTAGCCCAGGTAAAGTTCTACTGCATTCCAGTAGTTGCCGTCGGTAGTCGGGTTGGGCTTGAAGTTCTTGACCTTATTGTTGACCACATAATTAGTGACCCGGCTGTACAACGACACGACGTAGGTATTGTCATACAGGGTTTTTTGGAAAATCCCCCACAAATCCCGGCGTTTGGCCTGATCTACCGTCGTGCGCTGGTCGTCCATGGCCTTATCCATAATTTTATCGGCAATCCGTCCATAGTTAGCGCCGTTGCCCTTGTTGGCATCGCTAGGTATCTGGCTGGAATGAAAGCCGGAATAGCTGCCATCCAGGTCAATCCCGCCGACCTGGGCGAACATGCCGACATCGAATTTGCCGCGTGACAGGATACCATCACTGTTGTACGAGCCGAAATATTCGGTGCTTTTGAAAGGTTGGAATTTGACATCTGCCCCAATTGCCTTCCAGTAAGTCAGCATCACCTCGGCGGTAGCCCGGCGCACCGGGGCGGTGGTGCTGCTGAGAGTAAACGAGAGTTTTTTGCCATCTTTGGCTCGAATTCCGTCCGCCCCGGCTTTCCACCCGGCCTCGTCCAGCATTTTCTTGGCGGCTTCGGGGTCATATTTGGACGGCTGGAGCGACCTGTCGGCGAAGGCGCTGAGGGGCGACACGTTCACCGCCAGTTGCATGGTCTTGGGAGTGCGGAATTGTTTGATAAGGGCCGGTTTGTCTATCGCCAGTTCCAGAGCTTTGCGGACTTTTACATCCTGGAAAAGCGGGTTGGTCAGGTTATATTGCAGATATTCCCATGAAAATTGTTGGGCAATATCGCCTTTAGCGTTTGGCACTTTGGTCGCAGCCTCAACCATAGTATCGTCCAAATTTTCGGCCTCGTCCAAATCACCTTTGCTAACTCCAATCAGGGCGGTATTGGCATCAGTGCTATTGCGGAAAATCACTTTGTCCAGATAGGCATTAAAGCCATAGACCGGACTGAAATTGTCGCTGCGGGCTAATACAATCCGGTCATCCGCCGTAAATTCTTCGACCTTGAATGGGCCACTGGTTATGGTAGGTTTGGAGGCTTCGGGCGATTTCTCAGCCCCGCCATCTTTCAGGGAGATTTTGCCCCAGACTTTTTCCGGGAGCGGCCAAAAGGTGTTCAAAAAGTTCAGATAGGGGCCAAAGACCTGCTTGAATTTGAGAACTGCCGTCGTGTCGTCGGGGGTATCCACTCCGCTAATCAAGTTCCAGACGGTGGTATCTATGAATACTCCGGTATTATCGGGGTCAACAATCCATTTCCAGGTGAAAGCTACATCTTTGCTGGTCAAAGGCGAGCCGTCGCTCCATTTCAGGCCGGGCTTGAGTTTGATGATAACATCCATCGCCTTGCTATCGGCACTCAATTTTACCCCGCCATTTTCAACGGTTGGCACTTCGGTCGCTAACTGGGCATAATACTTGGCGTTATTACTCTGCCCTACTAGGCTGGCATAGACCATCCAGACGTTGGTCAGGGCCACGTTGTCGGAAGTGTAGTAAGGCTGCATGGTAGTAGGGAACTGCCCGGAATAGGCGAAGACCACCTGCCCACCTTTCTTGCCGCTTGTCCCATCGAACTTGACGGTTTCAATCAGCTCTAGCGGGGCGGCAGCAGAGGTAGTCACGGCAGCAGAGGTAGTCACGGCAGCCGCCGAATTGGTCGAGATAGCCGCCGTAGTCGCGGGAGTAGTGGCAGCGGTGGTGGTCGTGACCGCCACCGTCGTGGGGGCAGTGGTGGCGGTTGAGTCGCCGCAAGCGGCTACTGCCGTTGCCATCAGCAAACCTACCACCAATAAATAAAACACTCGTCTTTTTTGAGACATAAGAATTCCTCCTGAGATTGTACAGGTACTCGTTAGATAACTTGCTGCTATGTTAGGGTGGTATATTGCTATCGGCTAAAATCAGGCCAACCTTAATCCAGGGCCGAGCCTTTCAGCCTTGATAGATGGTTGATTAACGGATAGCTTGGGATACCGGGTTAAAACATATTATTGGAGTGTCGCACCGGCGGTTTTGCGTCCTCGGTGAGATTCTCTCTGGTTGAAATCGGACGAGGCGAACTGTTCATGGTCATCTCCAATTTTAACTGTCTATCCAGATAAAGATTGCGGGTCGGGAGGGTCGGTTCGGATAGACGGCTGGCAGTTGGCGCAGGCGCGACTTCATAAGAAGCGGTTTTGGAATTATTATTTTCGAGAATTTCCCCGAAAGTTCGGAGACGGGCAGCCACCAATTTCGGGTCGGTTTCTTTCGGGTTGGGGGCGTTCTCTTTTTCGGCAACAGCGGGAGCGACTACCAGGGTTGGGGTATTTTTGTCAACAGTCGAGATAGTATGATTGGCGGTCAGCAATCCCAGAGTGATGACGCTGATAATCAGGCCACCAACCGCCATCAGTCCCAGCGTACTACCAACTTTGAGCAATACTGCGTTTTTGACCGAAGCCAGCGAACTGGCGTGCCAGCCCCGCAACGAACCCAGGGTCTCATCAAAGACCTTACCGGGAGCAGGGTCATCCTGTTCGGTTAGCTGGAACAGGCGGTCAATATCGTCGTATTTATCAAAATCTGGTCGGTGGTTCATACAACCTCGGTTTACAACAATTATAAATTTTGCTTCAGATAAAACCGCAACTGGCCTTTAGCCCTTTGAAAAAGGGTTTTTACCGTATTTTCGTTCATTTCAAGAACTGCCCCAATTTCCGAAAAACTTAAATCGGTAGTATAGCGCAAGGTCACGACCTGGCGGGCCTTAAAGGGTAGGGTGGCAATCGCCTGTCGCAAAATCTGGCGGGTTTCGGAACGCTCAATCACTTCGTCCGGCAAGGGTGACGGGTCTGGAAAGTATTGTAAAGGCGAATAAGCTTCGTTATCGCCGCTTTCGCCGCTATCACTGCCGAAACTCTCGCCAAATTCGGAAAAAGAGAGGCTGGATTTGCGCCGCAACTGGTCAATACACTTGTTGCGGGCAATCATAAACAGCCATGAGCGAAAACTGGCCCGATGGGTCAGACTCGGCAACGAGCGATAGACCTGAATCAGGATTTGCTGTACCGCATCGTTAGCGTCTTCATAATTATTCAAGAGCCGGTAGACGAATTTCCAAACCGGCGGCTTGTAAAGCAAAATCAGCTCCTCGAAGGCGGCAAACTCCCCGGCAATCGCTCGCGCTACCAGGGCTTCCTCCTCTTGGGTCGCCAACAGCTCGTCATTTTGGTCTATCGTAACCAGGTCATCCATCGAATAACTTGCTCAAGCCCGCTATAATTTTCAGAATTTCAAATCAAACCAAGCGAATTTGTCAATGATTAAATTGAATTGGGCTGGATTGGATTGAATTAGTACAATGCGCTCCATCTATCTAGTAAGACGCGAGGAGTTATAAATCGGTTGCAAATTGATTGTATCATAAGGGGTTGACCTTTGCCGCTAAATTATGTAAACTAGAGGCGAGGATTTGAGAACGAAACCACTTCCCGACAGGTGGCCTGGCTTGGCAAATTTTGGGCGATTTTCAAAAAAGCGATTTTTAATAAACTGGCTGACAAGTTCGCTGGCAGTCTGGCTGCTGGCGAGCGTGCTATTGACAGCTTGCGGCGAGGAGAGCCGTCCGCCCGCCCGTGCCAATATCGAGTTGCCAGGCGATGCCACCGCGACCCCACCTTTTCCGGCGCGAGGTGGCCCGCCCACCCCCACCGCTACCAGCAGTACGGCCTTGATTGGAAATAATAGCCCGCCCCCGCTCTTTCCGACCAGTACCCCGCCGCCCCAGGCCAACCCAACCACCGATTTTGGGGCGACTGCCGGGGCGGCCAGCGAAGTGGCTCGCTTGACCCCGACTGCGATACCCACCGGACAACTAGCTTATATCCAGGCCGGGAATTTGTGGCTGATTGACGACACTGGCAGCAACCGCCGCCAGTTGACCGAAAGTAACGATATTGGCAGCGACGCGGTGTTAAGCTGGAATTTGCTCCGTGACCGACTGGTTTATATTTCGCGGGCGGGCGAGATGTGGGCGCTGGATTTGCAGGGTAAACGCACTCTGGTTTTCAGCCCCGGACGCAGCGCCAAAGTGCCGACGGCGGTTAAGTTGCCGCCGCTCCCGACTGCCCCAATCCAAACCCCCGAAAATGGTACTCCCCGTCCGGCGGCAACCCCAACTCCGACCCGAAGCGGCCCGGTAGTGTCGGGAGCAGTCTGGTCGGCGGATGGGCGTTATGTAGCTTTTAACTACTACGCCGCTGAAAGTGGGACACTGGCAAGCGGCGAAGTCTGGCTGGCAGATTTACTGACCGACAAGATAGCCCTGACCAGAATTGGGGAAGGCTTTGGGCCTAGCTGGTCGCCAGATAGTCGCACTTTGGGCTTTTTGAGTCGGGGTGAACCACGCTCTGGCCCCCCTGCTCCCAGTCCAAATCTGACTCCGCGAGGTACTTCGCTCTTGCCGCCGACGCGGGCTTCCAACGCCGACCCGTTGGCTGGGCCGGAGGCGGCTGTGACCCCCGGTATTACTCCAACTGCCTTTATCATCCGGCCCGGTTCGACCTTGCCTCCCAATGCCACCGAAAATGGCCTTGTGACGGTCAATCTCCCGCCGACTACTACCCCAACTCCGACTCTGAATTTGGTGGCGCTACCGTCGCCCACCCCGACCCCGACCTATCCGCCGGTGTACTATGGCAACTATGTCGCCAATAAGCTATTGCTCTATAACCTGGGCAGCCGCAAGATTTCGGTAGGACTGGAAAGCGAAAGGCTGCCGGATGCGTTTGTGGATACCACCGGGACGCTGCGCTCGTATGTGCCTGCCCCGATGCAAGCGGTCTGGTGGTCGCCGGATGGACGCTATATCGCCTTCGCTGACCGACTTTCAATTGTGGGAGTGATTGCAGTGGTGGGGAATAGCAGCCCGGTAATCTGGACTGGTTCGCCGCAGGGCTTCACGACCTACGAACTGGAATGGCTACCACGCAGCGACGGCGCATTTTTGCGCTATGGCAATCCCTATAGCGACGATGGCAGTCGGGTGCTGCTGGTAAGTTTTACTAATCCGAACAACGCCGGGTCGGGGGTAAATGGCGATGTGACCAATCGGGCGATTATCCGGCTGGATGTGTTGCCGGGTATAAAAGCAAGCTGCCCGGCACTGACACCGGGCGGCAATTTCTTCTCGTATTATGACGGTACGGCCTTGATAATTACCCGCACCGATGGCTCGATTTATAGCACCTTTTCCGACGCGCAATGTCCGGCCTGGTCGCCGTTTGGACGCAATTTTGCTACAGTTCGCAAAGGTGGAGATGGGGCATTAGTCCTGTCTGCCCTTGACCAGCCGCAACAGCGGATTTTGCTGGCGGCGCGGGCGATTGACCGGGTTTACTGGTTGCGCTCCGACCCGTCGTATCTGGGGGGACAGCCTGCTCCGGCTGGGCCAGCGCCTACCGCCGTCCCCAATCCGCTTACGCCCCGACCTTGAGGGCGTACATCTTGCGGGCGCGTTCCAACTTGTGATTGGCTTCCTCGATCCGTTTGCCCATGCCCTCTACCCGCTTCTTCCAGGCTTCCACTTCTGGTTTGCCTTTGGCGTTAGCAGCATAGACCTTGTACATATCGAGGGTCTTTTCCAGCATAAATAGTTCGTTCTCAATCCATTTAGGGTCGGTTGAAGCACCTGTCGCAGCCATAATATTCCTCCTTGTAAACTAGAAGTGTACCAGAAATATACTAGAAACCTATGATTTACTTACATCTTAATAGAAGCTTTACCAGTCTAGTCCATTTGGTGTAGTTCATTTTACCCGAAATATTATAAAATAGGCATACTATAACATATACAATACGGGAATTTTTCGTGAGATTTTCTCTAATAAGGTCAGGGGTCGGGGGAAATATAGGGCGGAAGACGCAAGGCGGAGGGCGGAAGGTGGAGTAACAATTCAGCCTCGAAGTCAGTACTCAGCGTTCTAGGGCCGCCCCTACAGATTGGGACAAACCTGCCAGCTACTTCCCGGATTTTTCCGTCTTCCAAAACTCAGTCTTCCGTCTTCTGTCCCGCAATGACCCGCTCAATCCATTCTAGCAACACCGCCCGAACCTGGGGGGCGGCGGGGTCGTTCAGGACGGCGTGGAGCGCGTCGGGGAAGACGTGCATTTCTTTTTCGGTGGTGGCGATTTGGTCGAAGAAAGCGCGGGTTGGGCGCATCCGAATAGTGATGTCCTTGCCGCCCTGAACTATCAGCACTGGCATGGTCAGCGAGGCTGGCAAACGAGCCGCCCGGTTCATGTTGCCGGTCATCTGAAGCAAAAACCGCACACTGATTTTGCGATTAAAGAGCGGGTCGGTTTTCAGTACCTGAACAAAATCGAGGTCGCGCACGCCTTGTTCTTCCCGCCCGGTGATGGGAATGGCAATCTTGCGGCGGTTGGTCAGCATGTAATAGCTGGTCCGAAAGATTTCGCCGGGACGAGGCTTGATAGTGGGCGCAATCACACAGGCCGCTAGTATCAGCGCATCGGGGCGATATTGGCCCTGGGCCTGGGCTGCAAAATTTATCGCAATCGGCGTTCCCATACTCTCGGCCAGCAGGATAAAAGGTAAACCGGGATGGCGCTGGCGGGCAAACTCAATCGCGGCCCGTAAATCCTCTTGAAAAATCCCGAAATCCACGATGTCGCCGCGTTGACCATCGCTGCGCCCATGCCCGCGCAGGTCGGGGGCATAAATCGCGGCGCGTTGCTCGGTCAGGTAGGGCGCAAGCGAATTGCGATAGTAGCCGCCGTGTCCACCCATCCCGTGAAGCACGACGATGATTTTGTCGGGGTCTACCGAGCGCCAGCTATGCAGATGGAGGCGGGTGTGGTCGGCGCTCGGCAAATCGAAATATTCTTCAATCATTTTTCATCAGCTATCTAATTTATAAACTTAGAACTTTCGCTGGTAAATCGGGGTGAACCTGGGAAAGTTATATTTGAAAAATTTACATTGTAAATTTTTCAAATATAACCAAACTCGGCTTTGAGGTTTAGCACGATTTCCTCAAATCAGCCAAGCGTCCTCAGCGAAAGTTCTTAAACTTGCTCAGGTATAAGCAACAGCTTACCGGTGGTGGTGCGGCCTTGCAGGTCGCGGTGGGCCTGGGCTGCCTCAGCCAATGGGTAAGTATGCTCAATTCGCAACTTGAGTTGGCCCTCGGCAATCCAGTTCATTACATCTCCAGCGCGGGCCAGCAAGGAGGCGCGGTCAGCCGTATAGTGGAACAGGGTGGGCCGGGTCAAAAAGAGCGAACCCTTGACCTGCAAAATATTTGGGTCGAAAGGTGCGACTAGCCCACTCGCCGCCCCGTACCAGACCATGATACCACGTTGCCGCAGACATCCCAAGCTTTTCATAAAAGTACTTTGTCCAACCCCATCATAGACTGCCGCGACCCCTTTGCCCTCGGTCAGGCGCTTTACTTCTTCTTCAAAATCGGTCTGGTTGTACAGGATTATATCGTCTGCGCCCGCTCCCCGCGCTAATTCCGCTTTTTCTTCGGTGGAAACCGTCGCAATCACCCGTGCGCCGCGCCGTTTCGCCAATTGGGTTAGCAATAGGCCGACCCCTCCGGCGGCGGCGTGTACCAGGACGGTATCGCCGGATTGAATCGGATAAGTGGTTTCCGACAGATAGTGGGCGGTCATACCTTGCAAGAGAGCGGCGGCGGCAGAGCGGTCATCCAGACCATCCGGCACCGGCACGAGTTTGGCAACCGGCACGACGGCATACTGGGCATAGCTGCCTTGCTGCGAGGCATAGGCTACTCTGTCGCCCGGCTTGAATTCGGTGACACCTTCGCCGACGCTTTCGACAACCCCGGCGGCTTCCATGCCAGGGGTAAGGGGCAGCGTCCCGGCGTAAGTCCCGGTACGATGATAGACATCAATAAAATTTACCCCGACTGCCTTTATTTTTACCAGCGCCTCGCCCGCGCCCGGTTGCGGGACGGCGATTTGTTGATATTCCAGGGCTTCCGGCCCGCCATATTGGTTCACCCGAATTGCGTACATTATTGTTCTCCTTAAATGCGTTGTTACAGGGATAAACAGGATAAACAGGATAGATTAACTTAGGATTCTCAGCTGTTAAGTTTACCACGTGTGCTCAATTGTAGCCAACCGAAGCCGGCCATCGCGGAAAATGGGCTATTTTTGGGGTAGGACTTTTCGCTAGTACTAAATATCCGAATTTCCCATATCAATTACTTTTTAAACATGGTATAACCTTTAAGAGGGCATAGTGTATCCAGACACCCAATCTGACCAAAAAGAATAACTGAATAGCTCCTAGTCTTGTCGTCTTATCAACAATCCACTACCAGTTCGAGCTTATTTATGACAATGCTAATTAACAATATAATACCCACTATTTCGGTTATACCCGAACAGTCCCCTGCTCAAAATCAGCCAGGAAAGAATAGGTATGCTCATCCGACGCTGAAAGGCTGGAGTCTGGCATGGTTGCCCTTGTTGCCATTGGTGCGGCACGTAGGAACTGGACACCGCCAATCGTTGGTGGGGGTAATTGTGACCGGCGGTCAAACCCAGATGCAGTTGGAACATCAGAAAAACCGGCCCGGTCTGGCAAAAACGATTGTGGAGCAAATCGAAAAGTTACCCGACCAAACTCTGGTTGGAATTGATTTTTCGGGGATAGCCAATATGGATCCGGGGCTGTGGCAGGCGCTAGGGCCAAACTTGACCGACTATGTGGTAAGCGGCAAAGCTGGACGAGCCAAACGCTTGCTTTTCATGCTGGGTGAACATAACTGGTTGGCAAACGACCTGCAATGGGCTTTTGAAAGTGCAGCTCGGACTCGTCTTCGCGCCCAGCCCGGTGCGGCTCATCCCAATCTGGCGGTACTTGCCCCCGCCGCCGAGCATGGTTATTGTGGAGTGTTAGCCCCGATTTATGCCGAAACCCTGGAATTGGTCAACGCGGCGGGCAGTATCAGCAGCCTGGAACTTTATCAGCACCTCCAGCGCCGCTATCGGCTGGCTCCGGCCCACGCCGACCAATGTCTGGCTTTGTTGTCGCAACAAGGGCTGTTACATCGCTTTAGCTCGACCCGCACTGATGGCACTATCACCTACGACCTGAACGCCAAAGGCTACAGCCTCACCGTAAGTGAGCAAACTCTCCGAGAAAAAGGCCTGGAACTAAAGGTTGAACCGCCCCCGGCGCTAGGCTAGACCTTGCGATAGTTTTGTTTTATAGACCATTAACAATCATTTTATTCTTGACCTCATTCAAAACCCTCTCCGCCCAGGAGAGGGTTTTTATTTATTATTAAAGCAATTTTCAAAATTTCTAAAAATGGTTGAAAAAGGCCGTAACGAAATGAAGCGGGCAGTGTATAAGCTGACATAGAGTATCTCGGATGCCAGGTACTACCCAGGCTATTACTAATAAATAGCCACCGCAGATTAAATTGGTTAGCCACGGGACATATAATTTAATTTATCGAAATAAAGCAAGTAGCTAATTATTCAAGTAGGAGATAAGGGACTTATGACGCAGCTTTTAGAACTTCCAGTTCGTGCCACTAATGCCGCCCGGCTCGGCCCGGTCGAGCAACCCGCCCGCAATCGGGATATTCAGTCAGTGCTGGCCTACCATCGGGTAGTATTGGTCAGTTCGCACCCGCTTCATTTGATTGGCTTGCGGGTGGAACTGGGAACGATGGTGGACTATAAAATAGTCGGTGAGGCCGAAGATGCTGCCGGAGTTTTGAACTTGATGACGGCTGGCCCGGTCAGCCTGATTATTTTAGACCAGGCCCGCCCCGGCGAGGCTCTGCCGCTCTTGCGGATAATTCAATCCCGGCTCAAAGGCAATGTCCCGATTGTGCTATTGGGTTCAACTGAAACCGAAGCCCAGATTGAGCAATTATACAGCTTGGGGGTAAACCGCTTTGCCCCTAAAACCCTCAATGGCCCAGAATTGCGTGAGCTTATGCAACAGGTGATGCAAGGTCGTCGTCCACTGCCGGGCATCCGGCGGGTCGAGCCGGAAGGCTGGCCTTTGCGCTCCTTTGCCCAACCCGTCGCGGCCCAACGTCGCGGCAAAACCGGCGAGCTAAAGCCTAAATCGCCCCTTAGCCCCCGCGAAATCCAAATTTTGGAAGTGATTGCCCAGGGCCACTCTAACAAGGAAGTGGCGAATGAGCTTTGCATCAGCAATCATACTTTGAAGAACCATCTCAACAATATTTTCAAGAAACTAAACGTCGAAGATCGCACCCAGGCCCTGATGCTGGGAGTACGGAGTGGCTGGATTCAGCTTTAACTCACTTTAACTTTTCAGATTTAATCCGCTGTAGTTCAACGTGGCAGCAACGTTATCAAGAAAGTTTAGCTGGCAAATTTATGATAAAGAGGTATGGGGTCATGTCGAAAGTCGCGGTGCTGGACGATAGTGCAGTAATGTGTTCTATCCTGGAGGACATGGTGAGCTATATGGGTCACGAAGTCCATACTTTTGAGCGGGTCGAACCGTTTCTGCAAAGCGTCAAGGACGATGCACCAGATTTTTTGATAGTAGATGCCATGTTGCAAGATGACGCAAACGGGCTGGAAGTAATTGAACAGGCCCGCTTGCTCCCCGGCATGGAGGCTTCGCGCTATATTCTGCTGACCGCGAATACCGCCATGATTTATCTGCGCGAGCGGCTGCAAAAGCGTCAGATTGAACTTTTGACCAAACCCTGTAGCCTGGAAGATTTACAGATGGTGCTGGTTTAGGCTGGAAGTAACGGGCTAGAGCTAATCGGGTGAAAATAGCAGGTTACGAAGTGGCCTTTTTAGGGTAAAATAGTCTGGACAAATGGTTTTAAGTTAGTCCAGCGCCCTCGGAGCTGGAAATTTACCCCCGACGTAATTGTCAGGGCAAGGTTTGCCCAGAGGTAAAATTGACCAGGCCAAAAGACCCGAACCCGCCCGATAAGCCCTCTGAAGTACCACGAGGAAACCATACCGTCCCGCTGCCCGTGTCGCCCAAATCCGGCCCGGAAGCCCAGGCCTGGCTTGAGGCTATCATTCGAGCCTCAGTGCAGGGTGAGGTGGACGCTTTTGGCGAGTTGTACCAGCTTTACGCCGATAATATCTACCGCTACTTTTTTTATCGGGTGCGGGTAGACCACGAGGCTCAGGATTTGACGGCTCAGGTTTTCCTGAATGCCTGGAAAGCGATTGGGCGCTATCGGCAAGATGAAGTGCCGTTTCTGGTCTGGCTCTATGCTATTTCCCGGAATTTGCTGATAAACCACTATCGGCGCAACCGGCAGGGCGAGGCCGCTCCTCTGGGCGAAGGGGTCGCCGAACAGGTGGCAGACGAGACCGAGGAAGCCAACCCGGTTGGGCGGCTCTTGCGACAGGCCCAAAATCAGGAACTGGCGCGGGCCTTTGAGCAATTGAACGAAGAACAGCAGCAAGTGATTTACTATCGTTTTGTAGAGAACTGGAGTCATGCCGAGGTAGCCCGGCAGATGAAGAAATCAGAAGGCGCGGTGCGGGCCACTCAGTTCCGGGCGTTAGAAAGTTTGCGCCGGATATTAAGCACCGGGGAGGTTAATCTTGGTTAGTTCCACCGCCGATATGGTAGAAGAAGCTCTTGGTCTGATTGAGAACGGCACTTTCAAGCCGGAAGATGGCCCACAGCGCTATGGCGAAAACTGGCCTAATATCCGCCCAGCGGTTGAAACAGCTCTGCGTGTCACGGCTGCTTCTAATCCACCCATAGTTTCACAACGGCCTTTTGTACCACTGGATAAAGCTGCCGGATGGCAGGCCCTCAAAGCTCAACTGGAAGTCGCGCCGCAAATGGCCGCCCCCCTGAATAACCCGGTTCGTCCGGTTTCGGCGCGGCCTCAAGTTGGTTGGCTGGAACGATTTGCCCACTTTTTTAGTACCCGGTTTGGGCGGGCGACTTTTGGGGCGGCGATGGGAATGGCCCTGGTCGCTATTTTGGTGATAGGGGTCAGTAGCAGCTTGCCGGGGGATGTGCTATATAAGGCTAAACTTGGCTGGGATTATCTGGGGGAAGCGACTAATCTTGACCCCAATGACCGGGCGCAAGCCGCGTTTACTTACGCTGACCGTCGCCTGAACGAACTGGAAAAGTTGGCCTTTGTGGGCAAGCCCGACCAAATTGCCGAGGTGCAAGGTCAGTATTTACGCGGTTTACAGGCCGGGTTGCGCTATACCGACCAGAAAAACTTTACCGCTTTTTCGGCGGTCTATAATCGGTTGAATACCCAGCGCGAGCGGGTCTATCTGCTCCAGCAAAATGAATATAGTTTTGGGCCACGCTCCCAGCTTTTGAGCCTGGCTGACCAGCTCGACAAAGGAGTTTTTAACCTTGCCCCCCGCTTGCCGGGAGCGCCACCCGTTTCCGTTTCAACTAGCCCGGCAGCTTCGCCCAGCCCAACTCGCAATTTAAATTTCACCGTTCCGGCAGCTACTCCGAAACCTTGATACTTTACAAATAAATTAAAATGGTCGGCGGACAACATATGTTGTCCGCCGACCATTTTAATTTATAGCTTAGTTGTGGCTGAGATAGTTCGGCCTTACGTTTGGGGAAGGGCCAAATTTGAGGGGGATGCACGGTTGGGTAGCGTGGTAGACCCTCGCCAACCGATCCAGTTCCTTGCGAACTTCGGCCAACTGCTGACGTACTCCATCCAGGTCGGTCATGAGCTTGTGCAAGCTTTCCGATTTGACCTCATTAACCTTTATCGCGCCATTCAAATTGGTATCCAATGAATTATTCCTCACAAATCTATATAATGATTAACGAATAACGAATACTAAATATGGCTCACTATAGATACGGCTCATTTCGGGTCTAGGATACTTAGAGCTAAATCCACTAGAGTAAAACTGTTTAGTAGAGTTGAGTTTAGGAACGTTCAACCTATAGCATTAAGTATGCCAGGTGCTTAATGCACTCCGAAAGTCAAACTGGCAAGCACCATTCGTTCTTTAACTGTAGTAATTTTAAGCTAGATAGGGCTATCCAGATATTAACTTCGTCACACCCAAAATATAATTTAGGTCACTATCGTGCTATAACCAGGAAAGGCAATGAGTAAAATGGCGCAAGTCATCGAGGTGGAAATGAAATGTGGGCGGTGTAAGGTGGACTTTAGCCGCCCGGCCTGGCAATGGGTGGTTATAGACGACCAGCCCGAAAATGCCGCCCTGACTGCATTGCAAAGCGGCATCCTCAACCGGGTGGAATGCCCGAATTGTGGTGCGCCGGGTTTTATCGGCATTCCAGTAATGCTACATATCCCTAGACAGCAAAGGCTGTTGGTCTATCTACCGCAACTTTCGCGGCTGACCGATGCGGGCTTGAGCGCGGTCCTGAAACCGATATTAGAACCGTATATCGCCAGCCTGCCCCCCGCAGGCCGGGCCGACTATCTCTATCAACCTGATGTCACCGAAGATTGGGAGATGCTGCAAGACCTGGCAAACGGTAGGTCGGAGGCTATCGCTTCCGAGAACGATAACCTCGACGACTGAGCTTGCCAGCCGTCTGGTGCGGGTGTTTGCTGCCGCTCTGGGGCAATCCGAACTTGTATTATGTGATGATTCTATCATTTACTAATTGTTCCTCATCTTCCAAAAAGCGTTTCCAAAAAGAGGCCATCTGCGCCAGTTCCTCTTCGTTGTACCGAGACAAAAAACGTTCCTTTACCAGTTTAATATTGCTGGCTTCGGCGGCGGTTAGTCGCTCCTGCCCAACCGGAGTTAGTACCGCATAAGCGCCGCGCCCATCTTCGGGCGCGGCTTCCCGCCGTACCAGCCCGGCTTTTACCAGACGTTCCACCAGTCGGCTCATCCCACTATGAGTAAGTACACTTGTTTCCGCTAACTCCCGAATACGTCTGCGGTTGCCATCGGCCCAGGACAGACGCAACAGAACCTCAAATTCCCCGTGCGAAATTTGATATTGGGTTTGTAACATATCTTCCAGCCAACGCATCATTACCGAATGTACATCTAACAATTTTCCCCAGGCCGCACCCTCAGTTTTCGTAAATTTTGGATTCACTTACTATTTCCTCCTTTAAGGTATTGACAATGCGTGCGCACTCATATATAATAATTAAGTGAGTGCGCATACATATTGCTATTATAACTACCTGAAGCTACTAAAGCAAGAAAAAGGAGAAATACGATGGCTATTATTGAGATCGCCCGTTACAAATTGCGGGAAGGTGCAGACGAGCAGGCTCTTATTCAGGCTGAAAAGGAAATTCAGCAAGGCGTAGCCCGCCAGTACGCTGGTAATTTGGGAAGAGAGCTTAGTCGCGGCGAGAACGGCGAGTTTGTGTTGATTATGCGCTGGGAGTCGCAGGCGGCGGCAGAGGGTTGGAATGCCGCCTTGTTTCAGAACCCGGCGGGCCGAGCGTTGGGTGGGCTGGTAGACCCAAGTTCAATGCGCAAGGAAACTCTCAGCCAGGTTGCACCTTAATGCAGGTCGCGTTCAGAGTTGACCTGAACGCGACTATTAATTTTCCGAGGAATTAGGCCAGCAGACGTAGTGAAAACCGCAGGAGTGGCAACGGACGGTCATATCGTGTTGCGGGTCGGGGAGTGGGCCATCATCGTGGGCCGGGAAGTCGGCGAGGTCGCGCATTTCGTCCAGAACTAGCTGCAATTCCTGACGCAATTCGTCGTTCCACTCGATCCGAAAGGTCTGCGACTGATAGCGCAAGAGGCCGTAAGGCGGGGTTTCCTGCCAATCATCTTCCAGCAAAAGACAATAGGCCGCCAGCTGCATAATATCGCTTTCGTAGGGTTGGGCGGCGCGACGCAGGGGCTTTAGCTCGACTGGAATCAGGCCATCCCGGTGGCGTAGCACATAGTCGGGCTTGCCGGTCAGCCGATGGCGGGCCGAGTAGAGCGGTTCGGCGACTTCTTCCCAAGCGCCGCTATCGCTATAGACCACCGAAACCTGGGCCGGAATTCCGGTGGCTTGCTGATTGCGCCAGACCCGCCGGGCCAGCCAAATCGCCAACCCCAGCACCAGAAGTCCGCCCGCCGCTAACCCCAGTCCAGTTAAAGCCATTTTATTCTAAACTTCGATTTTAAGATTATGCTCACGGGCGAAACCCTCGCCCCGCCTCACCCGGTCACGAATCGGGGGATGGGTGTAAAAGAGCCAGACCGCCCAGGCCGGAGGGTCGGAATCCGCTAGATTCTGGTTTGCCAGCTTTTTCATCGAGCTGATAAAAGCCTCGGCGTTGCCCGTAATATCAAGGGCGTATTTGTCGGCGGCGTTCTCGCGGGCGCGACTGAAACCGTTGCCCAGCGGCATCGTAACCAGCCCGAATCCGACCATAACCAGCACAAAGAGCGGAAAAGCCGCTACATCGCCCAGCCCGCGAAACCCAAAGCCGCTGATTCCAGCCTGTAGCACCAGATTTGCCACAAAGAAACCGACCATCGTCACCACCGAATCGAGCGCAATCCCGCGCCAGATGTCGTTATGGACGTGAT
Source organism: Chloroflexia bacterium (assembly GCA_038245615.1). Lineage (GTDB taxonomy): Bacteria > Chloroflexota > Chloroflexia > Chloroheliales > Chloroheliaceae > 54-19. The sequence goes on from JBBRSG010000037.1 coordinate 22,425, forward strand.
GACCAAGTTCGTGGGCCATTACCACTTCGATTTCGTCGGGGGTATAGTGTTGGGTCAAGGTATCGCCCAACACTACCCGCCGAGTGTTGCCCAGCCCGGTCACGAAGGCGTTAGCGGCAGTCGTCCGGCGGCTGAAATCCATCGTATAGACCCCCTTGACCCGCGCTCCGGTCTTTTCGCCCAGCCGCAAAATCCGGCTTTTTAGCTCCTCATTTTCGAGCGGGACAAATTTGTTAAAGAGCGGCATAATGACCACCGGGGCAAGGTTGACCATGATTACCACGAACAGCAAATAGGCGACCCCGCCAGCCAGCCACCACCATTCGCCCAACGTCCGCAACCCAAAATAGAGCGCTTCGATTAACGGCAGACCGATGACCGCTGCGACCAGTCCTCCTTTGGCAACATCCAGCAACCAGGCCCGGAAGTTTTCGTGCAACATGCCGTATTTGCGTGGCAAATAATACCCGGCATAGATGTCCATCGGGAAGGTCAGGACGGCATACGCTCCGCCGAAAATCGCCATGTATATCGGTACGACCAGCCATTGATTATCAGTCCAGCTTTCGACCAGCTTGCGTAATTCCAGCGAAAGCCCGGTCAGCAGCATAATCAATAGCACCGCCAGCCCGATACTGGTATTCACAAAGAAAAGCACCCGCCGCAAAGTCGCATATTCTCTGGCCTTCTGGCGACGGCTCGCACTCATTTCGGTGGATACTACCATCGTAATTCCTCTATTTTAATCCTTGCATTCTTTTAGTGACCTCAAGCAAGTCGGGGAGGCCGGTTGCGCCGGGTTTTTCGATACTACAGGCGGCGGCGGCGTTGGCGAAACAGGCGGCGGCGATTGGGTCGGCGCTGGCCCGCAATTGTAGCAAGAAGGCGGCGGCAAAGACATCGCCCGCTCCCGTCGGGTCGAGTTCGTGGGCCGAGTATGCCGGAACATGCTGGTTCTGCCCGTGCTGGTAGATAACGCAGCCGTTTTTCCCTTGTGTACAGGCGACTAGCGGGCAGCGCCGGACAAATTCTTGTAACATCTTACGGCCTTTTTCGCCGGGCGGCAAATCCTCTTCGCTCAGAATGAGGGCGCTAATTCGAGGCAAGATAGCCGCCGCCCCGACCCAGGCGATTGGGCGCACCTGCCCGCTTGGGCCGCTCCAATCGCGCAAGAATCCCTGGGGGGTAACGCCAATCAACGCCCCCGGAAACAGGTCTAACAGTTCGGGGGTACATTCCTGAGCGACTGGCCCAAGATGGACAATCGGGCTGGCGTACCATTCTCTAGGGACGGCCTCGGTGGGAATGGGCGGGGCGACGGCTCGGACATACTGAATCCGACCTTCAGGCCGATAAATATTCTCGAAGATAGTGGCAGTTTCGGTTGGAAGGCTATAAATCTGGATGTCGTGGAATAAGGGAAGTTGGAGCAAATCGGGCGGGGCGGCAGTTACGATAGCCACCTCCGCCCCCAGTTTGCGGGCGGCACGGGCGGCAAAAGTGACCGTGCCGCCGGGAGCAAAACCGCCTCCCGGCAGCACATCTTTGGTGATATGCCCAATCGCCAGATAATCGGGGGTCACTTGGGGAAGATAGTGACCTTGCGTTCTTCGCCTTCGCCCGAACTCTCGCTGCGGATATAGGGATGGTCGAGCAAGGCAATATGCACCAACCGCCGCTCGTGGGCGGGCATCGGTTCGAGGGTGGTGGGCTGGCGAGTTGCCATTACCTGGTCGGCCATGCGGTGGGCCAGGCTAATCAGGCTGGCTTTGCGGCGGGTGCGATAGCCCTCCACATCAATCATAATTTTACCCCAGGTGCGGGTTTTCTTGTTCATAATTAGGTTGAACATATATTGCAAATCGGTCAGCGCCTCGCCGCGCCGCCCAATCAGCACTCCCAGGTCGTTGCCCAAAAGATTAATCGTCACAACCGGGCTTTGGCTATCTTCCTCGCCGTTTTCGTCCGGTTCGGGCGGCAAAAACTCGACCTGGGGGCGAGCCTGAATTCGCATCCGGCGCAACAGGTTGGTGATGACATCCCGCCCAATGCTGGCGAGTTCGTTAGGGTCAAAAGTACGAGCGCGGGCATCCGTCTCACTCGCCATAACCTCAACCTCGGCGACGGCTGTCATCGGGACGGTTGGCGCAATCGGCGGAATCGGACGCGGGGTAGGTACGATTGGAGTACCATAGAACGGCGACGGTACGCCCCCGGCGGGTTGCCGGGCGGTGGCACTGGCCCGGACTGTTACCCGAATCATGGCATCTTCCGCGCCTACTCCTAGCACACCGGGAGTTCCGGGTCGAAGAACTTCAACATCAACTTCCTCATAGCTGCGGCCCAACTGCGAAAGGGCCATTCGTACCGCTTCATCTACGGTACGGGCGTGAACTTCTACACTCTGCATGGTTTATTATGTCTCCTGCGTTAAAAGCGGGCCGATGTAATCATTTGGCCCTTGAACACCTGTTTGATTGTGGGACGAGGGGGTTAATTAAAAGAAATCCCGTCCCGACAATCCAGCCTCTTCCCCTTATTTACTTTTTCCTGGAACGAGTAGAATTACTACCATTGGTATCATTTGAGGTAGTCGTACCTGCCCCAGTCCCACTCTTTTTGGGCGGACGACGATTTAGGTTGCGATAAGCCTGCCGAATCGCTTCCTCCTGATTGGCGGCTCGTACCTCACTTTTAGGAGCAGCCCCGCTATCGTCAACTACTTTCTTGATTGAGCCGGAAGTCCGCAAAGCCTCATTATTCAGATTAGCTTTGCGCCCAAAATTATTATTTTCGGGTTTGGGCCAACCTTCGCTCTCTACCACCTCGGTCACGCTCTCGACACTCCCGGCATCGGCGGAAGCCCCGGCCTTGACCCGCTCCTGATTTTCCATCAAACGCTGCATCAGGCCCGGCTTGGCGGGGGGCTTGCCACTCTCGGACCGCTTGGTGAGAGTAATTTTAGGCAGTTCTTTCGCCGGTAAAAAACTCAACCCCGGCACATCCGCCAGTGAACCCCAGCCGGTGATAAAATATTGCTGGATGGTGCTAAAAATGCTGGTCGTAACCCAATAAAGCACCGGGCCAGCCGGGAAGCTTAAAGCGGTAAAGCCGAAAATAAGCGGCATCCACTGCATAATCCCGTTAATCCGGCGTTGCTGCTCATCCGCCCCACCCCCACGAGGAATCGCCATTTTTTGGGTCATAAACTGGAAGATAATCATCAGGATGGGCAGTACGAAAGTGGGGTCGGCCTTAGTTAGGTCGGTAAACCACAAAATCCCCCGGTTGGACAGCCCGGCTTCGCGGGCGGCGGCGGCGGCACTTGGCGCAAAACTACCCCAGGCATTTTGAATCAGGCTGAGGGCGGCATCCGTCGAGCCGATAGATTTGGTGACAGCGCCATAGACCGCGAAGAAAACCGGGATTTGAATCAGAATCGGCAGACAGCCCGCCGCCGGATTGACCCCATACTCTCCGTACAGGCCCATAATTTCCTGTTGCTTTTTCTGTGATTTTTCGGGGGGGAGTTTTTCGCCTGCTTTGGGCTTATACTTTTCGTTGATTTCCTTGATAAAAGGTTGGAGTTGTTGCATGGCCCGCGAACTTCGCACCGCTTTGAGGGTGAGAGGCAGCAGCAAAAAACGAATGGTGATGGTGAAAAGGATGATACCAATTGCGGTATTATCGCCACCGATTGATGCGAAGAATTTTATGACGCTCGCAAAACCGCCTAAAATAGAATTCCAAATTTCAACCACTTAATACCGCCTCCTCTAAGGAACTGGATCGAAACCGCCAGGATGAAAGGGTTGGCATCGGGCAATCCGTTTGGTAGCCATCCACCCACCTTTGATTGCGCCATACTTTTGAATCGCCTCGTAGCCATAATGGGAGCAGCTGGGATAGAACCGGCACGAATTAGGCGCAAATATAGATAATAGCCGACCAAAGGTCCATTGATACAATCGTATTATACCAAGAAAAAGGTATTTCATCACCTTTTCTGCTTTCCGTAGCCGCTTCTAGCGTTTGTAGATAAAATCAATTCAAGCCGAAGGTTGGGAACTAGCTCCATGAGGCCGTTGCCCGACCTGGGTCGGCTGGAACTCGATGAGTTTGGCCCGGCGCAGCAGGTTTTCAACTACCCCGTCCAGTTCCCAAAAATCTACCGCCTCGGTCAGCTGATTGCGCCCAATCCACACCAAGTCGTAGCCCGGCTTAATTCCGGCGTGTCGCACCCGGACGGCCTCGCGCAGCATCCGTTTGAGCCGGTTACGGGTGTGAGCCTTGCCCAACCGTTTGCCGGTGGAAAAGCCGCACCGGGTAATTTCCAGCCGGTTTGGGGCTGCTACCAAAACCAGTAAAGGATGCGACCAGGATTTACCTTTGGCCCGCACCCGTTGGAAGTCATAGCCTTTGGTCAGCCGGTAAAGCTTTTTCATCCTGAATATTATATACCAGACTGGTTAAATTAGGAACGCCAAAAGGCTTTTCTTAGCCATAAATTAATCTTTGGTAGCAAAAAAGCGAGCGAACTAGCTCGCTGTTTTGGTAACTGTCAGCTATCAGCCATCAGCCTGAAAACCGCCGTTTAAGGCCTTGCTCAAGAAAGCTGAAAGCTGATAGCTTTAAAAACCTATCTAGGCTCACGATGCTCGTGGCTGACCGTTAGTTTCCAGCGTCCTTTACGGCGACGGGCTGCCAGTACCGCCCGTCCATTCCGGTCATCCATGCGGGAGAGGAAACCGTGTTTACGGCGGCGCGGAATGCGCTTGGGTTGCCAGGTTCGTTTCATGGGAGGGGACTCACTTCCTTTTCGCTTCGTAACTATTCAGCCAGCCTTGAATTTGTCATTCCTCGCTGTGCGAAGGATAAAGATTCTTCGCACAGCGAGGAATGACACGGCTGAATAGTTACCTTCTAAAAAAGTTTTCGGGTAATAACCAGCCCTAAAAAGGGCGCAAGGTTAGCCGCAGAATTATACCGGGTTTAAGGCTCTCAGTCAACCTAAAAGCTAAATTTCAGCAAAATATCATCTGACAAGGTATTGCGCCAGATTTTGGGCCGAAAAGCAGATTCTAAGCCTTAAATCGGTTTGCGCTTGGGGGTCGGTTTTGGTATAATGTCTATTCGGTACGAAAAACTGCCCGCGCCCGGTGCGGCCCTTTTTTTCAATCCTCAAGATAAGCTTATTGGAAATTTAATCGCTTTTCTGCGCCACCCCCGGTTCGGTTTCGCCTCACACGAAACGGACCACATGGGGGCGGGGCGAACCCGTAGAAAGGCTCTGTGAGAAAGGATTTGAGATAACGTGCGTAATTACGAAATGATGTATATTCTTTCGCCCGAAGTGGGCGACGAGAATTACCCGACGGCCATCGAAAAAGTGAACAATCTGATCGTGAAGTTGGGTGGGGAAGTAAGCGAGGTCAATCAGACCGTACCCTGGGGAAAGCGCCGCCTGGCCTATCCTATCAACAAGCTGACCGAGGGGTTTTATGTGGTAGCAACCCTCAAGCTGCAACCGGCCCAGACCGGCGAGCTAGAGCGCAGCCTGCGCCTGAGTGAAGAAGTTTTACGCCACCTGCTAATCAGTACCGACAAGGATTAGGGCGCTTCGCTTCTTGATATAACTGATTTATGAGTTATATCCTGGAAGTAGATAGCCGATGCTTACGTAATTTTTGAGCCGACACATTAATTTTTGGAGGAAAAGCTATGGCTAGAGATTTGAACAAGGTAATCCTGACCGGACGGTTGGGCAAAGATGTGGAATTGCGGGTTACGCCGAGTGGAAGTTCGGTTGCAACCTTCTCAGTCGCGTCCAGTCGCAACGTGAAAGAAGGCGACGGCTGGAAAGAGCAGACCGAGTGGTTTCGGGTAGTCGCCTGGGAGAAACTGGCGGAAACCTGTGCCAACTATCTGCACAAGGGCAGCAAGGTCTTGATCGAAGGTCGTTTGCAGACCCGTGAGTGGACTGACAAGGAAAACGTCAAGCGTTCCACCACCGAGGTGATTGCTACCGAAATGCTGATGCTCGACTCGAAAAAGTCGGACAGCAACGGGGATGACGATTGGGGCAGCACTGCTCCCGCCGCTCCTGCCCGTGCTGCTGCTAATGGTCGGGGTCGCAATGCTTCTTACGAAGAGGATGTAGAGCCGGAAGAGATTCCGTTCTAAATCCGCCGGTTTCGGTAAAAAGCGCAAAAGTTTTTCGCCGAACATTGCCAGAGTTCAAGTCTTCGGACAATAGCTTGCAGAGAAAGCCGAGTGGTTTTCTCTGGCTGGCTTGGGCCAGGGGGAAGCCTTTGATATTTTGTCCCGGATATACTGCCCAGGGTGGGCCGGGGCTTCCTCACAATCAATCAACGATTGAACGATTGTTGAAAGCCGAAGGAGATATAGTTAAGTGACTACAGAAAACGAGAATCCGACCCCGGCGGCTCCCGCCGCCGATGCCCCTGCCGCCCGCCCGCCGCGTCCGGCCTTTCGCAGTGGCCCACGTGAAGGTGGCGACGGCCCAGGTGGGCCGGGCCGGGGTCGCCCCCGCCGTCCTGGTGGCAAAGACCGCTTTGCGCCCCGCCGCCGGGTTGACCAGTTCGGGATTGATGGTATCCGCGAGGTAGACTACAAAGACTTCCAGCGGTTACGCCGCTATCTATCGGACCGGGGCAAAATCGAACCGCGCCGCAAGACTGGCCTGAGCGCCTATCATCAGCGGTCGCTGACTACCGCGATTAAACGCGCCCGCTATATGGCTCTCCTGCCCTATGTTTCCAACCAGTCCCGCTAATTCAGGGGGATAGGTTGTGACTTTTACGGGTCAGATTGTGCCACCAGATTTATTACAGGGTATAGGAGAAAGCTGCCAAAGCCGCTATTCTCCTATACCCTTTTTAGGGTTTCCAGGCCACTAATATACCCTTAGCGCCTGAACCCTTTATCAAGACGAGGAGAGAAGAAGTAACTCCATGACCGACAAGAATAATAAACCCGAAGCCCCGAAACCGGAAAGCCGCGAGCGCAAAAAGGCCGCGCCTTCGGTGCCAGCCGCCAAGCCCGCTGCTAACCGTCCCGCCCGGCCTTCCAGCAGCGCCACCAAAATTCCGCCTGCAACAGGTGGTAAGCCCGAAACTCCGGCTAAACCGGGTATTCGGCCCGCTGCCCCCGGCAGCCGTTCCCAACCGCCGCCTGCTACGATGAGCGCCAGGGCGCTTTCGCGCTATGAGAAAGACCAGCGCCGTCAGCAATGGCTTATCTGGGCTACCATCGGGGTAGTGGCTTTCGTGATACTGATATTGGCTTTCGGTATCTGGCAGACTACGATTGGGCCAAGTTTCCAGACTCTAGGCGAAGTCAACGGCAAAACCATCAGCCGGGCCGATTATAATAAGTTCCGTAAGAACGAGATTTTCAAGCAATCCGGGCGGATTCAACAGGCCATTCAATTCCAGCAGGGCGACCAGCAGCAGCAACTTCAGTCCCAACTGGCCTTGCTTCAGGATGAAGTGGTAAATGTGGCTGACCGCCCGGTTAATCAGACCAGCCTGGAAAACTATGTCGGTCAGATAGTGCTGGAAGACTCGGCTAAGTCTAAATTCGGGATTTCGGTTAGCGACCAGGATGTAACCAACTCGCTGGGCGATGACTTTCAGTCTATTGTCTATACTCCGACCCCGAATTCCAGCCAGAGCGTCCAAACTGCGACGGCAGGAGTAGCCGCCACCCAATCTTCCAGCTTTGGGACGGCCACCGCCGGGGCGATTACCCCGCTCCCGACCCCAACCCCTAGCGTGACCGTAACTGCAACGACCGGGATTAGCGGGACAGTCGCTACCGGGCCGCTTACTCCTGGCCCGACTCCCGCCGGAGCTTTGACCCCTGGGCTGACTCCGGCCGGGACGATTTCAGCGACTACCACGATTTCGGCGACGGTTGCCCCCACCGTTACCCCGCCCCCGACTGTGACCAGCACCGCGATTGCCGCCGACAAAGTGCAGCAAACCGCTTCTGCCAGCCAGAATTCGTTTTTGCAGAGCTACCGCAAGTTCACCAGCCTTTCGGACGACGACTATAAACGCTTTGAAGCTCGTCCGGCCCTGATAAAGAAAAAGGTAATCGAGAAGTTGCAAGAGAAGCAGCCTAAGCTTGGCGACCCTTATCCCCAGACCAAAGTCAGTCATATTTTGGTCAAAGAGGAAGCCGAGGCCCGCAAGATTTATGACCAGTTGAAGGCAATCCCGGCGGATAAGCTGGAAAGCACGTTTGTGCAGTTGGCCCGCGATAAAAGCACCGATACTACCACTGCTTCCCACAATGGTGATTTGGGCTGGACAACCGACAAAACGCCGTTTGACAAGGACTTCTTGGCAGCAGCCTTAAAGCTGGAAAAGGGCCAGTTCACCGAGCCGGTCAAAACCAGCTTTGGGTTTCATATCATCTATGCTACCGACACAGACCCCAAGCGCCCGCTGGATGCCCTGACGATTCAGCCTTTTGACCAGCGCGATGATAATGGCGACCCGCAGTATTTTGGCGATTGGCTCAAGGCCGAGGTGAAAACCGCCAACGCCAAATTCAATACGCCGCCGACCCCGACTCCGGTCCCAACCCTGGTGCCAGCCCCGGTCTTTACCCCGGTTCTGCCCCCTACCAGCACTCCTGTCCCGCCCACCGTTCCAGTCGCCCCGGCGATCAGTCCGGCGGCAGCGACAACGGCGGCTACTTCGCCGGGGGATACTACTCCGGCGGCAGCAACTACAGTGGCAACTCCGGCAGCGACAACGGCTGCGGCGGCGACTCCTACCGTAGCGGCTACGCCCGCCCCTTCGCCTACTAAATAATATCGGGCGGTAGGTAACTCAGTCGGCTAATTTTGGGAACAACTCAAGTTCTCGAAATTAGCCGATTTTTTGCCAAAATGCTTGCTTATACGGTTATAGTATGGTATATAAAGTATAGGGCTTTCGCGCCGTAAAAATTACGGCTTCAAGTCAAAGCCGACTTTAGCAAAGTGAGGCAGGTTATGAGTGCAGTCAAATTATCCACTGGTGTAAAAAATTCTGATAACCAAGCGATTACTAATATCGAAGATGCTCTGTATGCACTAGGGGTGCGCGATAATACCCTGAGCGCCGCCGAGAAAAAGGCTCTGGACGAGCAAGGTTATCTTATCCTGAATGGGATAATCGAGAAATCGCAATTAAAGCAGTGGCGCGAAACCTTTGATAATCTGCTGGCCCAGGATAAAATAGAAATGGCAGGGGCATATAAAGCGCGTGGCACTCGCCATCTGAGCGATTTGGTCAATAAAACCACTATGTTTGACCTGGTTTTTACCAGCCCCCGGCTACTGGCGGCAGTTCATCAGATTTTAGGCCGGGATTTCCGGTTGGTAATGCCCGCCGGACGCGACCCGCATCCCGGCTTTGGGCAGCAGAGTTTACACGCTGATGCCGCGAACTATTCGCCCTACCAGCCAGCTTGGGCGGTTACGAGCCTTTGGATGATAGATGATTTTACCGCCGAAAACGGGGCTACCCGCCTGGTGCCGGGCAGCCACAAATTACCACCTAATCAGCTTATCAACCCGGCGGCTACTCATCCGCGCCAGATCCAGGCCGTTGCTCCGGCGGGGTCGGTGCTGGTTTTCAATTCGTTTTTATGGCATAGCGGCATGTTAAATCGCAGCCAAGTTCGACGACGCGCTCTGCAAGTTGTATACTCTCCGACTGATATGGGCCAATATATAAGCTCGGCTTATCAGCGCGAGTCCGGCTTTGATATGCACTCGCCCGCCGCAAAATATATTCTTGGCCTATAATATTAAGCTTCCTGGCAATAGGATTAATTATATTTAAGAAAACGAACTTGATATAGTCTAACTTGGCTCATCCGTCGTTAATTTATAAAAATCACCCTTTCAGGTGATTTACAGAACCGACCAGTAATATATAATAATAAATGCCTGTAATGTTACGGCACAGCACATTATATCGTCTCAGATTAGTCTCGCACAAAGGCAGGGTCACTCTATTATGAAAAGGGTTCTTATCGTCGAAGACAGTATTACTCAAGCTTACATCCTACGTCAAACTCTGGAAGAACAAAATTATTTGGTAGATACTGCCCATAGTGGTCTGGAAGCTTATCGGGCGCTAAAACATAGCACCCCTGACCTGATTATCCTCGATTATCTTCTACCTGATACTAATGGCATCAAATTGTGCCAAACCTTCAAGCAGGATACTGCCTTGAATGGGACTTCGGTAATTATGTTCAGTTCCGAAAATAAATTGGAATATATGGTAAAAGCCTACGAAGCTGGAGCAGATTACTACATCGTCAAAGACCGCGAGGGTAATCGGGTCTTGCGTATCCTGACCCACAGCATTTTCACCCGCCAAAACCGCCGCCCCATGCTGAAATCGGCGTAGCGATGGGGGTCGGGGAAAATTGAGGACTGAGGACTGAGGACTGAGAAAATCCAGTCGGGGGTTGGGGAAAATGTAGGGTATTAGGCTAGTAGCTTTGGTCTATTCCGATGCGTTTTTAAGAGAAATAACGAAATTGAATTTCTTTTAGCATAGCACTTATGAAGCAGGCCTAATCCTTAAAAGACCATCTGATAGTTTCCCCCGACCTCCGCCCGCATTTTCTCAGTCCTCAGTCCTCAGTCCTGTATTCCCCTTGACCCCTAGACCGGATGCAGACCGGGAAATTCCAGGCCCACTTCCTCGTCCCAGCCGTACATCACGTTCATGGCTTGAATCGCGTTACCGCTAGTTCCCTTCATCAAGTTGTCAATCGCCGAAATGACTACCAGCCGATTGCTGCGCTCATCTTTCTCAAAGCCGATGTCGCAAAAATTACTACCCGCCAATATTTTGGGTTCAGGATAGCGATAAATGCCGTCTTTAGTCTTGACCAGCCGGATAAACGGCTCTTTGCCATACTCCTGCCGATAAATCTTCCAGATGTCCTTTTCCGCCAGATTCTCTTTCAAAAAGACGTGGGCCGTCGCCAGAATACCCCGCACCGCCTCAATCGAAGTCGCCGACATGTGGATGGTTGGTTTGCGCCCGAAATTCAATTCCTGCTCGACCTCACCAGTGTGTCGGTGCATGGTCGGCTGATAGCTGCGGACTGCACCGCTCCGCTCCGGGTGATGGCTGCTCAGGCTGGCCTTGTTGCCTGCTGCCGAACTGCCGACCTTGCCCTCGACTATCACCATATTGGGGTCCACCAGACCGTGTTTGAATAACGGCAAGAGGCCCAAAATAGTCGCGGTGGCGAAACAACCTGCCCCGGACACATAGTTAGCCTCGCGCAATTGCGCCCGATGTAGCTCAGGAATACCGTAGATGAACTTCGAGAGCCATTCTTTGGACTCGTGAGGGTGTTCGTACCAGGTCGGGTAATCGGTTGGGTCGTGCAGCCGGAAATCGGAGGACAGGTCAATCATCCGGGGTGCGAGGCTGGCAAATTTTTCGATTTTGCCAACTGCGATACCGTGCGGCAGGGCCAGAATAAGCAAATCTACCGGCTCTAAATTGTTCATCGTGACAAATTGCAGGTCGGTACGTTTGCGTAAATTGGGATGAACGCTATGCAAAAACTTCCCGGCATTACTTTCGCTGGTCACTTGCACCAGCTCGACATGAGGATGATTCAGCAAGAGGCGCACCGCCTCCCCGCCGCCATAGCCGCTCGCTCCAACTACGCTGACCCGAATTTTTTCGCTCGACACAAAAATACTCCTTTGGCAGTGGTCAGTGGTCAGGGTCCAGTAAAATACAGTAAAAAGTATTAACCAAATCCGGTCATTAGTAGTAAGTTAATTCAAAACTCAAAACTTTTCTACTGACCACTGACCACTGCTACCCCCTCGCTACTTCGAGGCAATAATCTACTACGCGGCCCGGAATATTTACTCCGGTGGTATCAATGCTATTGCGGAATTCCATCGTATAATTCACTTCATTGATCAACAGCCCGCGATGTTTATCCTCGAACACGTCAATTGCTACGACCCCGCCGCCGACGGCTTTAGCCGCTCTGACGCAAATATCGTTCAGTTCGGGCGTGACTGGGCAATTGCTGGCCTGACCGCCTCGCGCCGTATTGGTAATCCAGTGTTCGCTGCTGCGATAAATCGCGCAAATCGTTTCGTCGCCGACCACAAAGGCCCGAATATCGCGCTCCGGCTTGGCGATATACTCCTGAATGTAGAAAATCCCGTGTTCATAATTGCCCAGGGTCTCTTTATGTTCCAGAACTGCTTCGGCGGCCTGGCGGTCATTCAGTTTGGCGATTAAGCGTCCCCAGCTTCCTACCGGCGGTTTGATAACAACTGGGTAGCCCATTTCCTCGATAGCCTGAATTGCCGATTCAGTCGAGAACGCCAGTCGTGTCACCGGGGTTGGGATGCCATGATGAATGATAGCCTGGGTCGTCAGGAATTTATTGCCGCAAATATTGGCAACCTGATAAGTATTGACGGTGCGAATCCCCCAATCGTTCAGCACCTTCAAGGTATAGAGCGCCCGCCCGTGATGCAGCGACCGCTCTAGTATCACATCATATTCAAACGGCTTCTCCAGCAGATTAAAGACCATCTCGCCGTCATAGAGCTTGTCAAAGGCGATACCACGCTTTTCCAGCTCTTCAAACAGCAGCTTTTCTTCGACTCGAATGCGAGAAACCAGTACCCCAAACTTCATTTATTCGCCCCAATCTTCTTCTTCTTCAGGCGCGAGGGCCAATTCTACCGGCTCAAGCTTGATTACTTCCAGCTCTGCCCCACAATCGGGGCAGGAGATAATTTCGCCCTTCTCGACTTTCGCCCCCAACATTACATCCGCGCCACATTCCGGGCAGGTCGCCACCGTTTTGGTTGCCGTTTCCATTTTATAACTCCTTTTCTAAATACTTTTAACAGGGATATACAGGATAAGCAGGATAGATTATAAAGTCCTTATTTATCAAAATCAAGATACTACCAGAATTACAAAGACTGCAATGGCGGTCAAAACTTGCATGGCGATAGCCGAGCCGTAGAGCAGATAGGCTACGACCCGCTCTTTGGGATGCAGCCACGCTCCGATTGCGCTATTGCCGACGACAGTCAGTAGCCCGATAAAAGGCAGCAGCATCAGTTCGCCGCGCTCGCCAATGCGGTCTACTTGCCCCAATTTATTGAAATGAATCCGCAAAATAGGCGACAGGTCGTTAAACCGCCATAGCAAGAAGACAAAAAGTAATAAATTTAAAATCACCCCCGCCAGAATTAAGCCTCGCCCTAGCCGGTCAGTCCAAAGCGGATGGCTCAAAAAGCTCCCCTTGACCAAACCTTCCTCGACGGCCTCGATTGCTCCCAGACGACGGCGCAGCTTGTATTCGGTCAGGAATTGCTGACGGTCACGGGGTGAAATAGCATAGGTCTTTTCGGCGGTGCGGATTAACAAAGTCTGGGTTAGGGGCTGGGTCGCAAAGAACTGCACCGAGCCGAGGGTCGAAACCTGGGCCTGATTTAGATAAAAGCCGGGCCACGACGTAAATGGCTTCGCCGTCACCGTAAAATTGACCGAACCCGCCCCAAACGGGTCGGGTGGTTCGGCCTCTTCCTGATGGCTGGTGGCCTCTTCGGGGTTAGAACTGCTTCCGCTTTCCCAGCTATCTTCACTGAGCGCCAAAGTGCGAACCTGGGCCGGTTCGACTTCGGTAATCTGGCCTTCTTCAACCTCAAGCTGGTCGTCTTCCAAATTCAGATGCACCGGCGATTCGGGGGCGGGATCCTCGGCTTCGACTTCGACCACCTCGGCCTGAATTACCTCAAGCTGCTCCAAATGTTCCAGGCTGCTATCGGCGGCGGCGGTCTGGGTCAGGCGATACGAGCGGCCTAAATCCAGTTCATCTTGGGCTACTTCGGTTTCCGCCGCATCGGGTTGAGCTTCGGGGGCTTCGGTACGGGGCAGTGGGCCGGTTTGCTGGCGGGGATAGGCCATTTTAGGAGAGCGGCTGGCAGCTTCGGCGGCGACCTCTTCTTCGTGGCTAAAGACCCGCTGCCGCATCTGCCCAACAACGGTATCGGCCTTGACGATATAGCGAATATTTTCCAGGGGAATGACCTGACGGCTGTCGCCGAGTTCCACCGTAATCGCGTTGCGGTCAAGGGTGTAGCGCAAGGCAAAATAACGGCGGGTCTGGTAGGCTAGATAAACCACTAGCCCCAGCAACCCGATACTGAGCAGCCCCAGCAAAAAAGTCCCCAGGTTCGTCCCGGTGAAGACCCTTACCGGGTCGGGCTGGGCCTCAGCCGGGGCATCTTCGACCTGGATGACCTGTAGTTCGCTGGCGGTAGCCGAAAGCCAGACCAGGACTAGCGAAAGTCCAAACAGAACTGCCGCTGCCGCCGTAAAAATACATCCAATCACGCCCCCTTGCGAGGGTAAAGCACGCCAATCTTTCATATTAGTAGACGGGAGTACACCACTCCTTGTATTTGCCGACTTTGCCGCGTACCACGTCAAAGTACATCGTTTGTAATTTGGCGGTGAAAGCGCCAATGCCGCCTTCTCCAACCGGGCGATGGTCTACCTCGGCGACTGGGGCGATTTGCGCTCCCGTTCCACACAGAAATAGTTCATCGCAGGTATAAAGCTCGGTGCGGTCTATTTGCCGCTCCACAATTTCCAGCCCGAATTCCTCTTTTGCCAGGGTCATAACGGTGTTACGAGTGATACCTACCAGCATATTTTCGACCACCGAAGGGGTAATCAGCTTGCCGCCCGCCAGCATAAAGATGTTTTCGGCGCTACCTTCCGAAACATGGCCTTCTGAGGTCAGCATGATAGCCTCATCAAAGCCATTTTGTAATGCTTCGGTTTTGGCAAAGGCGCTATTGACATACGCCCCCGAAATTTTGGCGCGGGCCGGAATCATGTTATCGTCAATCCGCTTCCAGCTCGAAACCCCGACTTTGAGGCCTTTGTCAATATCTATGTATGCTCCAAATGGTACATCGTACATGCAAAAACCGGTTTTCAGTCCGTGCCACTTGACCCCGATGGTTTCCTCGGCGATATAAAGGGTCGGACGCATGTAGACGTTTTCGCGGTACTGGTTGCGGCGGTTTAACTCGCGGGCCAGGGTGCAAAGTTCGTCTATAGAGTGAGGCAGTTTAAGGCCCAGAATTCGGGAGCTACCGCTAATCCGCTCGAAGTGTTCGCGCAACCGGAAGAGATAGAGTTGCCCTTCTTCCTCGTTCCAATAACCCCGAATGCCCTCAAAGCAACCCGTACCATAGTTAAAGGCGTGGGTCATAATACTGATTTTGGCCTCGGACATCGGGACGATTTCACCATCGAAATAACAGTAATTACTAACGGACATCTTCTTCGCTCCATTTTTCTCTGAACTACATTTTAACAGCGATGGACAGGAAATTGCAGGATAAAATAGCTATTAGCCGCTTTTTATCAGCCCTCCGCCCGGTATTTTTCTGACCTCTGCTCCTAGATTTTAGACTTTCGATCTTAAATTTTAGACTTATTATAGAAATAAGCCGTTGCTTCGGCCCGGCCTTCCAATAAGTCTTTGCTAGAGCTAGATTATAACACAAAAACCGAAAATTATTTTCTGAAACCTGTTTTCTACTCTAAGCTGAACTTCTCTACCGCAATTCTAATATCTACTTCTATCACCCCGACTTGACAACTAACTAAAAGTAAGTTACACTTATTTCATAAGTATAGACTAGGAAAAGCTTATCCCAAAACTTCGCTTATTCTTTACGTGGGCAGCTTGTCTTATCCACGCCAAAGACCTATGATGTGCTTACAACAGGCTCATTAGAAATATTGAGAAAATATCACATACTGCTTATTAAAAAATTCTTTTTTAGAGAGGTTACTTATTTAGACTATGAACAATTCAATTAATTCAGTTAATCAAATCAAAATTTTAGGGTTAGGTGGCAGCCTGAACTCGTCTTCAAACACTATCAAGGCCCTGGATTTAGCCTTGGCAAGTGCCAGCGAAGCCGGGGCCAAAGTGGAGCGCCTCAACTTTGCCGACATGGATTTACCCTTTTTCGTACCCCGCCGTCCGCTCGAAGTCTATACCCAGGCTGAGGCTATCCGCGAGTATCTGGAGAAGGTACAGCAAGCCGATGCCATCATCTTCAGCGCCCCGATTTATCACGGGACAATTAGCGGCTTGTGGAAAAACGGGATAGATTTTCTGGAGCTTTTGCCGCGGGAGGCAAAGGTTTACCTGGATGGCAAGCCCATCGGCTTGATTGCGGTGTCGGGTGGCCCAATGGCGGCGCACAATGGGATTACGGCGCTTGAACATACCGCCGCCGCGCTTCGGGCTACCGTTGCTGGTCGGGTGGCGATTGGGGCAGTGCGGCGTATTCTGGATGGCAACGGCCTGATTATAGATGCAAAGGTACTCGCTGACCTCGAAATCCTGGGTCAACAGCTAGTAGCTTCGGTCAAAGGCTTACAAACCCTCGCGGCCTGATAAAGCAAAATAAACAAAAATCGGTAGGCCGGGGCAATTGTCCTGGCCTACCGATTTTTGTTTATTAGTAATTAATCGAGAAACTGATAGCCCGGCAAAGTCAGAAACTCAACAAATTGGTCATCGGTGGTGATTTTGTCGAAAAGCTGGCTGGCCTTCTGGTAACGCCCGGCGGCATAGCGTTCCGGTCCGACCAGGGTCTTGATTTTCTCTAATTCTTCCGCCAATAGAGTGCGAAAAAGCTCGGTGGTCACTTTGCGACCATCGTTCAAATGCCCCCGCGGGTGGCGAATCCACTGCCAGACCTGCGAGCGCGAGATTTCCGCTGTCGCCGCGTCTTCCATTAGGTTGAAAATCGGCACAGCCCCCGAACCGCCCAGCCAGGCCTCGATATACTGGATTCCGACGCTGATATTTGTCCGTAGCCCGGCTTCGGAAATTTGGCCCTCGCCGTTGGGGAAGGCCAGCACATCCGCCGCCGTCACCTTTACATCCTCGCGCTTACGGTCAATCTGGTTGGGGGTCTTCATAATCGCGTCAAAAGCCTCGGTTGCCAGCCCGACCATGCCGGGGTGCGCCACCCATGTGCCGTCGTGACCGTCGGTGGCCTCGCGCTCTTTGTCGGCCCGCACTTTGGCAAAGGCTTCCTCGTTGGCGGCGGGGTCGTTCTTGATAGGAATTTGGGCCGCCATGCCGCCCATCGCATTGGCGTTGCGGCGATGGCAGGTCTTTATCAAGAGTAAGGAATACGAGCGCATAAAGTGGGTAGTCATTGTCACCAGAGCGCGGTCAGGCAAAATAAAATCGGCCCGATTGCGGAATTTCTTGATGCAGCTAAAAATATAATCCCAGCGCCCGCAATTCAGCCCCGCCGAATGCTCTTTCAATTCATACAAAATCTCGTCCATCTCGAAAGTCGCCAGAATGGTTTCGATAAGCACGGTGGCCCGGATACTGCCCTGCGGGATACCAAGTTCGTCCTGAGCCAGCTTGAAGACCTCGTTCCAGAGGCGGGCTTCCAGATGGCTTTCGGTTTTGGGCAAATAGAAATATGGGCCACTGCCCTTTGCCAGCAAGTTTTTGGAGTTGTGGAAAAAATACAGTCCGAAGTCAAACAGCCCGCCCGCTACCGGCTCACCGTCCACCGTCATGTGCTTTTCGTCCAGATGCCAGCCGCGAGGCCGCACCATCAAAGTAGCGATGCTTTCATTCAGGCGATAGCTTTTACCTTCGGGGCTGGAAAATGTGATAGTCCCGGCAATCGCATCCCGCAAATTTATATGGCCCTCGATATTATTGTCCCAGGTCGGCGAATTGGCATCCTCAAAATCCGCCATAAAGACCTTTGCCCCTGAATTCAGGGCATTGATAATCATTTTGCGGTCTACCGGCCCAGTGATTTCCACTCGGCGGTCTTGCATATCCGCCGGAATCGAGGCTACTTGCCACTCCGACTCGCGGATATGGGCGGTTTCGGGCAGGAAGTCGGGCATTTCCCCCGCGTCAATCCGGGTTTGGCGCTCGGCCCGCTTTTGCAGCAATTCTTTGCGTCGCGCCCCAAAGGTGCGCTGCAATTTGGCGACAAAGGCCAGCGCGTCGGGGGTCAGTATTTCGGCAAATTCGGGCGTAACCTTGCCGGTCAATTCCACCCCTGCCGGGACCGCAATTTGCTCGGTACTCATAGATTTCCTCTCCATAATTTTTACCGCTTACTCGGTAAAGCTAATCGTCAGGCTTGGTAAGTCGAGGCCGTCGAGTTCCGCCGTCCAGCTTTCCCCAACTGCGATGGGCATGGCATCAGTCAAGGTGCCAGAAGTAATAACCTCACCTGCCATCAGGGGGGCAGAACCCTTGACCGTTTCCGCCAACTGGCCCAAACATAGGGCCGGGCTATCATAAACATTCGTGCCGACTCCTTCCGCCGCAACTACTCCGTTTTTGGAGAGCTTGAGCTTGAGGGCCGGGAGTTGGGCCACCAACTTTGCCAGGTCGCCCGGTGCTTGCGGTTCACCGATAATCAGGGCCGAGTGGAAACCGAAAGCGGCGACCATATCTACCGGCCTGAAACGCCAGTTAGGATACGGGCAGTCCACGATTTCAAAGCCCAACGCCAGCCATTCAATCGCGGCTAAAGTGGTGGCGACATCGCTGCCCGCGACCAGCGGGTTTTTGAGCTTGAAGACAATTTCCGGCTCGATTTTAGGGGCAACCGTGTTCGCCAGAGAGTGACTGATTTGGTTGCCTTTGGCATAACTCACGGTTTTATCAAAGACATAGCCCCATACAATCGTGTCCAGCCCCAGACGCGGCCAGAGGGTTTTGTTGGTAAAGCCAATTTTGCGTCCGGCGGGAGTCCAGCCGCCCTCGCCGGTCAATCGGGCCAGTTCGCCGACCACCCCATAGGCTGCCGTCATATCAAATTCCTCATCGCGGGAACTGGGCCGGGCCTCGACGATTTGCCCCGCCATATGAGCCTTATAAATTTCTTCTGCCAGCGCAGTTAAGTTTAATGTTGACATAAGTACCTCTCATTAAAACATCAAAGGTCGAAAGTCAAAGGTCGGAAATCAGGAAAGTTACGATTTACCCCCAAGGGGGGCGAGGCCGCGATTTACGATTGAGGAACTTAGTCCTCAGTCCTCAGTTTCTTCCGCCTTCCGCCTTCCGCCTTCCATCTTCCGTCTTGAATTTCCCCTGACCACTGCTAAACAATCGTCTTTTCCAGCAGTTTGACGCTGGCGTATATTGCGTCAAGGTTGGGAGTAGGGGTATTGGTCAGGCGACCCAGTTCGGCGACTGCCCCCACGATAGCATCTACTTCGGTTGGGCGACCCTGCTCGATGTCCTGCAACATCGAGGTTTTGTGCGCCCCGATTTTCTCCGCCCCTTCGATGCGTTGTTCCAGACTGATGCCAAATTCAATCCCCAGTTTGTTAGCGATAGTCTGGGCCTCGGTCATCATGGCACGAGCCAATTCGCGGGTCGGTGGATACTGACAAATATCCACCAGAGTAGCGCGGGTCAGGGCGCTAATCGGATTAAAGGCCAGGTTGCCCCATAGTTTAACCCAGATTTCAGAGCGAATATTAGTCCGCACCGGGGCTTTAAAGCCCGCCTGGTTCAGAGTTTGAGCCAATAATCTAATCCGCTCGCTTTTGCTCCCGTCCAGTTCGCCTATCGAAAAGCGGTCTCCTTCGATATGGCGGACGATGCCGGGCGCACTTAGCTCCGCCGCCGGATAGACCACGCAGCCGATAACCCGTTCTGCCCCGATATTGGCCTCGACCAGTCCCGCCGGGTCTACCGCCTGAATCCGTCGGGTTTCGTACTCGCCGCCTAGCTTGCGGAAATACCACCAGGGTACGCCATTCTGGGCTGTCACCACCATTGTATCCGGCCCATAGAGCGCGGGCAACTGGGCGGCAATCGCCGGAACGCTATGCGCTTTCAGGCTCAGGATAACCACATCCTGTGGCCCGGCCTCGCGGGTATCGCTGGCAGCGACGGCATTGGTAGCTAAATGCTCGGTCCCATCCGCCATCACTAACTTGAGGCCATTTTGCTGAATAGCGGTCAGATTCGGCCCGCGGGCAATCAGCGTAACCTGCTCGCCCGCCAGCGCCAGCTTTACCCCCAGATAACCGCCAATCGCGCCCGCTCCCACGATGCAAATTTTCATTCTAAGTTCCTAAGTTTCCCAAAGCTTCTACAGACTTTATATTAGATTACTAGATTTTATAGATATTATAATTGCGATTTTAATACCGCACTGAGCTTTTCTTGAAGCCGCTCCCAGCCGTCGCGGAGTTTCCAACGGCGCAAAGTAAATTGTTTAGACTTTTCCAAATCGAGTTCAAATTGTTGTTCCAGGCATTCCGCAATATTTTTGTCGTGAAACGAAATATTGATTTCATCGTTAAGCGCAAAAGAGCGTCGGTCAAAGTTGATTGAACCAACCGTACTCCACATACCGTCTACTACCAGAGTTTTGGCGTGGAGCATCGTAGGCTGATATTCGTAAACCTTAACCCCGGCTTTTAGCAACTGACTATAACTAAGCCGTCCGGCTTTGCGCACAAATTCCTTGTCAATATGCGGCCCTGGTACCAGGATGCGGACATCTACCCCCCGTCGAGCAGCCGCGACCAGCGCCTCTACCTGATTGATACCAGGCACGAAATAAGCGGTAGTTAGCCACAAGCGATGTTGGGCCGCCGCGATTGCCAGAAAAAACAACGTTTCGGCCGCCGTATCGCCCTTACCGCTCTCACTGCGCGTTACCTGGGCTATTACCCCATGTGGTTTGGAATCAATATAGGGTAGATATTCTTCGCCTGCCAGCACTTCGCCGGTAGCTTCCAGCCAGTTATCGTTAAAAGCCCCTTGCAGGCCGCGCACGGCTGGGCCTTCTACCCGGATGTGAGTATCCCGCCAATGCAGCGGGTCTTGGGCGTTGCCCATCCATTCCTCGGCAATCCCCACTCCGCCGGTAAAACCAATGCCGCCGTCCACTACCAGGATTTTACGATGAGTGCGGTTGTTAAGTTTACCCAGATTATACCAGCGAACCGGGCGAAACCAGGCCACATCTGCTCCGCTTTCCCGCATTTCTTCAATCAACTGGGTGTCAATTTTGATTGCTCCCAGGGCATCTAGCAGCACCTTGCATTTAACACCCGCTCTGGCTCGCTCTGCGATTGCCGTCGCTACTTCGGGCGCAATCGGGCCTTTCCAGTAAACAAAGGTTAGCAAGTTAAGGGTTTTGGTAGCCGAGCGAATAGCTTTGAGCATCGCCGGGAAAATCTGGTCGCCGTTCACCAGCACCTCGACCAGATTACCTTCGGTAATTGGAGCGCCGGTGATAGCCTCGATTGCTCGCATAAAACCATCCGAAGCCGGGTCAACCTGGCCTAATAGTTTGTAGCCCTGGCGAGTATGTGGCCTTTGTCGAAAGCTTTTAAGTTTTTGCCAAATCCCCTTTTCCCGCCCCAAACTCTGATTGGTTAACGCCTTACCCCGCGTAGCGTTGATTAGCAAAAGTCGGGTTTTCCAGCGCAAAGTATCGGTCTCCTTAATTAGCAGTGGTCGGTGGTCAGGGGTTAGAAAAAACAGTCCTAAATGCTGAGGTATTTACGATTGAGTAACTCAGTCCTCAGTCCTCAGTCCTGAATTTCCTCTGACCCCCGACCCCTGACTCCCGTCCTCTACTCCGAAATATTCAGCAACTTAGCCATATTAATCCGTTGCAGCTTGCCGGTTGCGCCGCGAGGAATTTCGCTGACGATATGGAATTTGCGCGGTACTTTGAATTCGGCTAGAAGCGGCGCACAGTACTCTCGCAACTCTTTTTCGGTGGCGCTGAATTCGGGTTTCAGGACTATCGCAGCGTGAATATCTTCGCCTAAAGTTTTGTGCGCTACCGCAAAAGCCAGGGCCTCGGCTACCGCCGGATGCCGCAAGATTACATCGTCTATTTCCAATGGCGAAATTTTCTCGCCGCCCCGGTTAATCAGCTCTTTGAGCCGTCCGGTCAGCGACAGATAGCCTTCCGCGTCCAGCTTGCCCTGGTCGCCGGTCCGAAACCAGCCGTTGACAAAAGCGGTGGCGTTGGCCTCCGGGTTATTCTCGTAGCCGTCCACCACATTCGGGCCTTTGACGACCACTTCTCCGATGAGGCCCGGCTCAAGCAGCGCCCCGCTATCGTCCATAATCGCCACGTCCACCCCGAAGCCATAGCCGACTGTTCCGGCCTTGTGCGGTTTAGGCGGCAAGGGGTTCGAGGCCATCTGATGAGTGGCCTCGGTCATGCCATACGACTCCAGAACCGGCGCACCAAAAGCTTCTTCGATTCGCTCCATAATTACCGGCGGCAATGGGGCGCTGCTGGAACGGATAAAGCGAAACCGATTGGCCTGAATAGTCGCGGTGTTGCGGTCAGCCCGCGCCAGCAACATCTGGTGCATGGTCGGAACGGCGGAATACCAGGTCGGCTTGTATTGCTCGACCAATCCCCAGAATTTGAGGGCATCGAACCCGCCTGGACAAATTACCGTCCCGCCCGAAGCCAGCGTCGCAAGCATCGAGGCGACGATACCGTGAATATGAAACAGCGGCATCACACACAGAGTAATATCAGTGGTGGTCAGGGCGTAGGTGCTGATAATATTGCGGGCCGAAGCCGCCATATTGCGATGTCGAATCGGCACGCGCTTGGGGCGGCTGGTCGTGCCGCTAGTGTGCAAAATCATGGCGACATCTTCGGGCTGGGCGGTTTCAACCGGATGGGCCGGACGTGGATTCTGGACAAGCTCAAAGGTCAGTGTCCCATCTTCATTAGACCTGGCCTGAATGACGGTCATACCGGGCGTGACCGCCGCTAACGCCAGTTCAACCGGGTTGGGCAGTACAATCAAGGCTTTAGCCTGGGTATCCTCGTAGTAAAAGGCGAATTCATCCTGCTTGTACTTGGGATTGAGGGGGGCCGCCGTGCCGCAGGTCGCCGCCGCCAAAAAAGCGATGACCATTTCCGGGCCGTTGGGCATTGCGAGGGCAATCCGGTCTCCCCGCCCCAGCCCAAAGCTGTTTAGTTGGGCGGCTAAATCCACGATATTGCGGCAGAGTTGCCCGTAAGTTAGGGGCGCACGTTCCGGGGCAAATAAAGCCGGGTGACTGGCTTCCCCGGTCTTTAGTAGTTCCAGCAAAGTAGCAGCTTCAGGGGTTTGTGACATGGTTTCCTCTGGGAAAATCTAAAATCTAAGGTCTACAATCTAAATCCAGGGTCTGATACAGAGATTTGTAGTATTGGGTTCTCTTGGAATTGGTTAAAAATGTGGTTTTGGCGGACTTATCATCTGGCAAAACCGATTTTTGTAAGGCGAAAAGATATTAGTCCACTCCGCCCGGCTTGTCAAGCAAGTTTAGCGGGCTTCGGTAGCTGCGCCGTCCGCCAGCATCGCCTTGATTTCAGCCTCAGTGTAGCCCACCTCGCCCAGAATTTCGGCGGTATGCTGACCCAAAAGCGGCGGTGGGCGGCGGATAGTCGCCGGGCTGTCCGCCAGATTTACCCCCATCCCTGCCAGCTTCAGCAGACCTATCGCCGGATGCTCGATTTCCTGAACCAATCCCAGATGCTGAACCTGCGGGTCATTATACACCTGGTCAAAGTGCAAAATCGGGCCGCAAGGTATTCCGGCGGCGTTTATCGCCTCAATCCAGGCGCTGGCATTGCGGTGCGACAGCCGCTCCTCCATGACGGTTCGCAATTCCTCTTTATGGTGCATTCGGTTGGCATTGTCGCAATAATGGGGGTCGTCGGCGAATTGGGCCATATCTAGTACGCTACATAACTTGCGCCACATCTTCTCGTTCAGGCTGGCGATGTTTATCGGGCCGTCCTGGGTCTGGAAAGTGCCGTGCGGGAAGCTAATCGGATGGTCGTTGCCCTGCCCCTGGGCTACCTGTCCCAGACTGAGATATTTCTGGCCTTGATAGACCATCATGCTGACCAGAGCTTGCAAAAGCGAGGTTTCGACCTGCTGACCTTGTCCGGTCTGTTCGCGCTGATGGAGCGCTGCCAGAATACCGATAGTGGCATATAACCCGGCGCACAAATCGCCAATCGGAAGCCCGACCCGCATCGGGCCGGTTTCGGGGGTGCCAGTGATACTCATCAGGCCCGACATGCCCTGGGCAATCTGGTCGAAGCCGGGCAGGTCGCGCCCTGGCCCGCTACTCCCAAAGCCGCTGATATTGCAATAAATCAGCCGGGGATTTTCGGCCCGCAATTCCTGATAATCCAGCCCCATTTCTTTGAGCGTGCCGGGCCGGAAATTATCTATAATCACGTCGCTCTGCAAGGCCAGTTTTCGCAGGGCGGCTAAGGCCCGTTTATCCTTGAGATTGAGGGCTAAATCGCGTTTATTTCGGTTGGCGCTGAGGAAAAAGACGCTTTCGCCGCCGTGAAATGGCCCGTTCTCGTGGGAAGGGTCGCCGCCCGGCCCACCCTCGACCTTAATCACGTCCGCCCCCAGGTCGCCCAAAAGCTGAGTGCAGGTTGGCCCAGCAATATAGCGGGTGAAATCGAGTACTTTGAGGTCTTGCAGCGCCAGGGTCACGTTTCACTCCTTTGAAATACATTTTAACAGGGATGTACAGGATAGGCGGGATAAAACGCAAGGCGAAGTATGTGTTATAAACCCGGAAGTATATCTTTTTCTATCACTGCATCCTGCCTGATAAACTGTAATTGATACGATTTACGATTAAGAAACTCAGTCCTCAGCCTCAGCCCTCAGTCCTTATTTTCCCTGCCACTCCGGTTTGCGTTTGTTCAAAAAAGCCTCAACTGCATTGCGGAAATCCTCGCTCATGTAGCACATCAACACTAAATCATCTGCCGACTCCAGGCGACGATGTTCCAGCAAGCGCCGCACCGCCTCTTTGGTAGCTCGAATCGTCAGGGGAGCATTTTGGGCGATTTGCAAGGCCAGTTCCTGCGCCCGCTCGTCCAGTCGCTCGGTGGGAACAATCTCATTGACCAATCCGGCGGCTTTGGCTTCTTCCGCCCCGGCAAAGCGAGCGGTAAAGAGCAATTCTTTGGTGCGGGCCGGGCCAATTAAGTCCACCAACCGGGCGTAATTGCGGATACTCAGGCAGTTGCCCAGGGTACGGGCCACTGGCACGCCAAATTGCAGTTCCGGGGTCGCCAGCCTTAAATCCGCGCCCATCGCAATCGCCGCCCCGCCACCGACGGTATAGCCTCGCAAAACCGCAATGATGGGCTTTTGGACAGCATCCAACCGCCCGATAACCCGGTCAAGCCGTTCTTCATAGGTCAGAGCATCTTCAGGGGTATCAAAAGTGCGAAACTGGCTAATGTCAGTCCCGGCTACAAAGGCCGCCTCGCCCGCGCCCTTGAGCAGCAAAACCCGAATAGCTTCATCGTTATCCACTCGCTCACAAATTTCGT
This sequence comes from Chloroflexia bacterium, assembly GCA_038245615.1. Lineage (GTDB taxonomy): Bacteria > Chloroflexota > Chloroflexia > Chloroheliales > Chloroheliaceae > 54-19. The sequence continues at coordinate 47,923 of JBBRSG010000037.1, forward strand.
AGAGGGCTTCGTACATCCCGAAAGTCAGGGCATTACGGACGGTAGGCCGATTAAAAGTGAGGGTCGCAAGCGGGCCATCGGTCTCATAGAGAACCTCGCCCGCCGCGAAAGCTTCGGCGGCGGTTTGGCTGGCGCTACTCATCAGGCCGCCGGTTCGGAGGTCAGAGCCGAAACCAGGTCGTTGACTTCGGCGGCAATCTTGTCACTGAGCGGCACGAGGCGACAGGCTTCGGGTGGGAAGCTCAGATGTACCTCATCGTGGAGGGCGTGGTGGACATTCGGTTGGGTGATTGATTGATTGACT
>JBBRSG010000038.1:0-47164 GCA_038245615.1 Chloroflexia bacterium
CTTGTCCGGCAATCACATTCATGACCAGGGCGCAATCATAGACATTGCGGGTAAAAGGCCCAATCTGGTCGAGCGAACTGGCGAAAGCCACCAGGCCGTAACGTGATACTCGCCCGTAGGTCGGCTTGAAACCGACAATTCCGCATAGCGAAGCCGGTTGCCGAATCGAGCCGCCCGTATCACTGCCCAGGCTCAAGAAGCCCATACCCGCTGCGACTGAAGCACTGCTGCCGCCACTCGAACCGCCCGGCACGGTATCCAGTCCCCAGGGATTGTGGGTGGTGAAATAGGCACTATTTTCGGTGCTGCTGCCCATCGCAAACTCGTCCATATTGACCTTACCGACCAGCACCGTTCCCGCCGCATTCAGCCGTTCCACTACGGTTGCGTCGTAGGCTGGCACGAAATTTTCCAGAATTTTAGAACCGCAAGTCGTCCGCACCCCTTTGGTCGAGAGGACATCTTTCAGATTTATAGGAATCCCCGCCAGGGGCGAAGTTGTCGAGCCACTTGCTAAAAGCTTATCCATTTCGTCGGCCCGCGCCAGGGCTTGCTCGGCAATCACGGTCATAAAAGCCTGTACCTGACCGTCTACGGCCTGAATCCGGCCCAATACTGCCTCAGTCAGTTCGCGGCTGCTCACTTCTCGCGCCTTCAGCTTGTCGGCAGCTTCTTTAATAGACCAATAATAAAGTTCGTCGGACATAGCTTATTCTCCAAAGACCGGGCGCACCCGGAAAAAAGGCCCTTCCCGTCCGGGGGCATTTGCCAGGGCTACCTCGTTTGGCAGGGATTCGGCGACATCATCAGGGCGCATCAGGTTCTGCACCGTGATAACCTGGGCGGTTGGCGGTATCTGGTCGGTATCCAGCTCGTTCAACATATCGAAATAATCCAGAATCGGGGTCAGTTCATCCCGCATTCGCTCTTTTTCCGCGTCGTTCAGGCCCAGGCGGGCCAGTCGTGCCACATTATCCACCGTTTCCCGGTCAAGTTTCATGTCAGGAAATACTCCTTAGCTATCTGAAAACCAATAACGCCCGGTAAAAAGCTACAAAAAAGCCCCTGGACGGGGCAACCTGCATTGCATTGTAGCCAAAGCCAACAGCCCGAATTATAGCATGCCCCCCGGTTGGTAACAAGCTTTGGCTCTATGAAAGTGGTCAGTGGTCGGTGGTCGAGAGATAGTTTTGAGTTTTGAATTAGCGATGTCGGTGGTTGGTAAAATCCTGCTGCTTTTTGGATAGTCGGTGGTTTTGGGTAAGATATAGGGCGAGTGTTATAATGCAACCACCGACAATATGATGTGCAGGAAAATGGGGACGGGGGACGGGAGTCGGGGGACAGGGGAAATTTAGGACGGAGGACGTAGTTCCCCAATCGTAAATCGCGGCCTCGCCCCCGTTGGGGGTAAATCCCCGACCCCTGACCCCCGTCCCCAAAGGAACACCGATGCCTAAAACTCTCAGCCCGGCTCAGGCCCGCGCTTTTTATGACCGTTTTGGCAAGAAGCAGGATGCCCAAAGCTTTTACGAAGATGTCGCCACCGCCGACCTATTAAACCATGCTGCTTTCGAGCAAGCCGAGCGGGTCTTTGAGTACGGTTGCGGGACGGGTCGGTTTGCCCAAAAGCTATTGCAAAGCTATCTGCCGCCTACCGCTCAGTATCTGGGCTGCGACATCAGCCAAACGATGGTCGTGCTGACTACCGGGCGGGTGCAGTTCTGGGCGGGGCGGGCCTCGGTGCGACAAGCCTCTGACCTTTCCGACCTGGCGCTCCCGGACGGCGGCTATGACCGCTTTATCTCCACCTATGTTTTTGACCTGCTTGAGCCAGAGGCTATTCGCGGCGTACTTGGCGAGGCTCGTCGGGTGCTTGGGCCGGATGGTCGGCTTTGTCTGGTCAGCCTCACTTTTGGTCAGAAGCCGGTTTCAAAGGTGGTATCGTGGCTGTGGGGGCGGGTTCACCAATTGCGCCCGCAACTGGTCGGCGGCTGTCGCCCGATTCGGCTGCTGGATTATCTGCCCAAAGCCGAATGGCGGCTGGAATATCACAAAGTCCTGACGGCTTACGGCATTTCGTCCGAAGTGGTAATTGCCGCCCCGTTTTCAAGTTAAACCGATGACTTCGGAGAAAAAAGCTCTTTTCAGGATATTTTGGGGCGGTAGCGGCACATTATTGCTGCTCCTGGCAGGCTTCAATTTGCTGACCCCGATTTTGCCGACTAACAACGATGTCGAGTTGTATTTCCGCTATACCCGCCGGATTTTGCAGGCCGGAGAAGTCCCCTACCGCGATTTTGGCTTTGAATACCCGCCTTTGGCCCTGCCGTTTCTAGTACTGCCCGGTGTCCTCTGCTATCCTTTCGGCGGGCTGGAAGTGGAACGCTACGCCTGGCTATTTCATACCGAGTGTTTTGGGTTGGCCCTGGCGGGGCTGGGTTTACTTTACGGGTTGCTACCACGTTTTTATGCGGGCCGCAACATCGGTTGGCGATTAGCAGCTTATACCGTCGGCTGCGGGCTTATCTCGATTTTCCTGATGCAGCGGTTTGATATGGCGGCGGCTTTTTTAACTTTGGTAGCTTTCTGGTTTTTCTATCGGGACAAGCCGGGTTGGGCAGGAGTGGCGCTGGGGCTGGCAGTCCTGACCAAGCTCTATCCGGCGGTAATATTGCCGCCTATGCTGCTGTATATGTGGTACGTCAGGCCATTGCGTCCTCAAATCTGGTGGTTGCTGACCGGCTTTGGGATAGCTGGCGGGGTGGTACTTGCCCCTTTCGTCCTGATAGGAACGGATGGCTTACGGGCATTTGTGGCCTTCCATAGCGAGCGCGGGCTTGAGGTCGAGACCGTGTTCGCCGGAGTGGTTGTTTTCGCCCGTTATCTAGGGCTGACCGAAGCGCGAGTGGAAAACCAGTTTACCGCCTTTGAGATAATTTCGCCCTGGTCGAAGCCCCTGGCAACCGCCAGCACTATATTGACGATTATCGGGTTGCTGCTAATCTATTTCTGGCTATGGCGTAACCTGCGCCGACAGAGCGATAAACTGCCGCTGGATTGGGTGATTACTGCCGCCAGCCTCTCGATTTTGTGGTTTATTCTGGCAAACAAGGTGCTGTCACCCCAATACCTTATATGGCTGCTGGTGCTGCTTCCGTTCTGGCGAGGTCGGGCTAAAATCATTTTGTTACTGCTCGCCTTGCCTCTAAGTTTGCTGCCCTTCCCCTTTCTGGTAGATTGGCTGACCCGGTTGGATGCCGTGCCTTATATCATTCTGGCAGTTCGCAACGGCTTGCTGATAGCCCTTTTGGGGCTGTTACTTGCTGATTTGCGCTCTACCTATTGAGGTGGCGGGCTTAGTGGGTTATAATTAGAAAAAATTCGTCTGTTTCCTAATTTGCGCTAACTCATAGTGAATAAATCTCAAAGGTGAGAATTATGAACGACCCAGAAACTGAGAATAAAGCCCTGACTACCCGGTTGGGCTATGGAGTACTGGATTTAGAGGTCGGGAACTGGTCGGCCTCCAACGATGTCGCGGGCTACAGCTATGTCCGCCACCCCGAATTTGATGACAAGTTTTGCGCCCGCGAACTGTTGAACCTGCTAGGCAAACGCTTTGCGACCTACGAGGCCCAGGTTATGTGGCAACAAATCGAGCAGTACCGCGATTTGCAGGCGACCCTTTATGGGCCACCGGGCGAAGCGGTCGGACGGCCCAGCCTCAAGCAAGCGGCCCAGGACTGGTACAACATTTTTGGCCTCCAGTTTGAAAAAGCCTGGTATCTCCAAGTCCCGCTTGAAGTTCACTATGCCCGCGCCGGGCGGGAGCGGGTGCGAGGCCGCTGGTTGCGGGTGCTGCACCCGGAGTTGCGCTATTTTGTCGAGGCCGGGTTTTCATCTGGGGAAATTCTTTCGGCTTTTAGCCACAATTGTGGGGGCGGCTGGCGCAAAATATTGCGACGATTATGGGAAGCTGACCGTCGCGAATTAACCCGCTTCTGGCTCGAACTGGCGGCCTACCTGATGGATTTTCCAGTGGGAATTGCCCGGCTGGACGTGGCCTTAGCCGAGGTTACGGCCCACGCCATCCGCCTCAGCCAGAAGGCCGGATATCCGGTCGAGGCCGCCGCCGCGACCCTCGACTACCTTCGACGGCTACAACTCGGCGGCTTAGGGCCAGAGGTTATCGGGCTTGAGGTTTAGCCTGCTCTCCTTATCGGAGGAGCGGTAGACCATTGGAGTCGGGTAATCTATTAATACCAATCAATAAAATATCATATAACATCCACAAACCGCACCCGCCCAAGGTAATCAGCTTGAGGAAACCCAAGCCGGTATAGCCCAGATAAAAGCGGTCTACCCCTAGACTACCCAGGAAGATAGATAAAAGCAAAGTCGTCATGTAATCTTTGTCGGAAACCCAATAGCCCGGATGTAAAACATAGTCTGGGGGTGGAGCGCCGTAGCCTTCTTCTCTATAATATCCAGATACCGGAACAGTTTTGGGGTGATTTTTTCGGGGTATTTGGCGGTCTGCGCTTGTATCTTGGTACCCAAGTCATAATGATATAACCTTTCCTAGATATAACTTAACCAATATACCCAAAATTCTGAATTTGCTTCCGATGGAACAAGCTCTTTGAAGCGGCGAATGTAAGCTGGAATATTGTCGGGGTTGGAGAAAAGACCATATTCATTGAGCAAGCTGGAATACTCTGCGAGTAATAGGGGATGGGGCTTGACCAACAGGCCATTTTTAAGGGCAGAATAGAAATCACCCCCGCCATAGGCTACATCATAGCCCAATGATGGTGCTTCTAAGTCGGCTTCGTGCGCAAATTGTGTATCCAAATTCCAAACCTGACAAGCTATTAGCTCGTATGAGCCTAGATGGGGTTCGATTAGGTCTTTTATCTGCCGGGCGGTTGCGAGACTAGATAAGATAGCGCCCTTATTTTTATTTACTTCTACTGAATTTTCTTCAAAAAGCCGGTAAGCCTCGCGTCGCCAGCCCGCCGGATACCACACCCAAATCCGTGCATCGTCCGGGTTGGGTACAAAAGCCGGGTCAATTTCCGATTCAAGTAATAAAGGCTCAAACGGCTGCCGATCAATCCCTCGGTATTTTTCTACTTTATTTAAGGGCAGTAATAAATAACCGGCGACTACTTTACTTTGAATTTGATTTGTCATAAAAAGCATCTCCCCAGATATAACTAGGGTGGATATGGTAACGTGACACCCTTTTGAACTGGAATATGCACGCTATTAATCTTGAAATGCGGCACTCCCGCCCATTGTGCAGTAACTTCCTTACCCACCAAACCAGTAGGATTCGTATCTATAGTCATATTACCAAGTTTTTTGGCATTTTGATAGATCTGCATCGCTTCTTGTTGTGACAAAGGGTTACTCAAACGCGACAAACTATGATTACCTTTGAGCCAAGCCTCAAACAATCTAGGGTTATTCCAGATGAGCTGAAGTTGAGGATTGGTTAAATCAAATCCGCTATCAGACGTTGGGCTAGGGATTGAGGCAACTACAATAGATGAGGGTGGGGTAGGAGTACCAAATCCCCCGCTATCTTCGTCTGCTGCCGGAAAAACGATTAGAACTGTAACTGAGATGACTATTCCAACTATAACCAAACTGGCTATAATCGCTCCTAGCCTTCCAGAAGGTTTGTTCGATTGATTACCACTTTCAGTCTTAACATCTGCCTGTATTGTATCTGTCAAAAGCTTGTACCTAATTGAGCTTATTTTGATTGATGTTTAGGGTAATTATTACTATATCTTAAAGACAATTTACCTTAGCACGTCAATAAGTCACCATGCCGCCAGTGACATTAATCGCTTGTCCGGTCATGTAGCGCGAGTCTGGACCGACCAGGAAGGCGACTACTGCCGCGACTTCATCGGGGGTTTCGGCCCGACCCATCGGCACCCGGTCTAGCCGCTCCTGGCGGATTTGTTCGGGGGGCTTGCCGGTCAGCCGCGAGAACTCGGTATCCACTAAATCCTGCATCGGGGTGTCTACGATGCCGGGACAGACCGCGTTAATCCGCACGCCTTGAGTGGCACAGGCCAGGGCCAGGGTTTTGGTCATGGCGATGACCGCTGCTTTGCTGATGTTGTAGACCGGGTGATAAATCGTGCTGGCGGTTTTGCCCGCCGCCGATGCGATATTCACGATGCGCCCGCGTTGCTGGACAGTCATATATTGCAGAGCCTCGACACAACAGAAATAGACCGCTTTGGCATTAACGCTCATCACGGTATCCCAATGCTGTTCGGTCACATCGAGCGGCATCGAGATGCGCTGCACCCCGGCATTATTTACCAGCACGTCCAGCCGATTAAATTCCGCCAGGGTATCGGCAATCATCTGACTGCGGTCATCGCTTGAACTAACATCTATTATTAGCGGTAAAGCTCGCACCCCAAGCTGACGCACTTCGGCGGCGACAGTTTCGGCGGCATCGCCCCGCAGGTCGGCTATCACCACATCCATGCCATCCTGGGCCAACCGCAAGGCAATCGCTCGCCCGATACCCTGGCCCGCCCCGGTCACAATTGCTACCTGTCCTTTTGTCGGCCCTTCCATTATGGTTCTCCTCTAGCAGTGGTCAGTGGTCAGTGGTCAGTGGTCAGTATGGTAGTTTTGAGTTAAAATGCCAACCACTAGCTGTATTTTCTCAGCACTCAGCACTTTTCTGACCACTGACCACTGACCACTGACCACTGCTAATTGGCTCAAAAACCCGCTTTTGCAGATATAGATTATAGCCGAAGACAATAGTGGCTGGATAGTAATAAGCGGGCTGAGTTCCGCAATACCACATAAAACTAGAAGAAGCGGCTGAGGTTTAATAAACTTTTCGAGCGTCAGACCGTATATATAATAGACGAAAGTTTTATAATTATAAACAAAGGAAGTACAAAACGATGGAAGAAAATGCGATTGCGTTGCGGGTTTTAATCGCGGCAGCCAAAGCCCAGCCGCACAATGCTCCGGCCTTGTGGCAGGCCGCCCGGCTGATTCTCAATGGCCCGGTAGCGAGCCTTAAATCGCTTAAACCGGCGGAAAAAAGTCAGCCTTCAGCTCATAATGATAATGGTAATAGCAGCAAGAAAGCCTCAGATTTCCCGGTCTTGCAAGCCGAATTTGATTATCAGGATGAATTTGGATTGCACAGCCACCGCACGATTTATGTCACGGCCATGGTTGATGCCCGCGACCTCAAAACCAATAGTTATTTACCACCGGCTGACCGTTTCGGCTATTTGCTAACTGGCTATTGCACCATGCGGAAGCAAATTCGCTCGTTCCGCTCCAGCCGTATCAGCAATCTGCGAACCTTCACCGAAGGCCAGCCTCTCAAGGCCAATCGGCAATGGCGGGCGCTAGGCAAGGTGGGATAAGCGTGGCAAGGCGGGGTTTATGGGATAATGCGACCCTGCCACGAAATTAAAGCTGGAAATGTAGAAGATGGCTGAGAATTCCAAGTCCCCGCCCAAAATCATGCTTGGGCTGTGGGGCAATGATTTAATAATCCGCACCGGGCTACCGACTGAACCCGCCGGGCAATTTGTCGCGGTCTATCACGCCTTGCGGGATACCTTTCCCCAGATAGAGTTTATCCGGGACGACAAACACCAACTGCTGCGCTGTCTGCCCTATTATTTCACGGCTCTCCAAGCATGGTTTTTGGAAGAGGTCGAGGGCGGGCGCTATACCCACCTTGAACTGGAATTTAACCCCGCTCCTGACCTGAACTTTGTCCCGAAAGTCCAGCTTGAGCCGCGTCAATACCAGACCGAGGCTCTGGACGGCTGGCTCAAGGCCGATAGCCGGGGAGTAGTGGTGCTACCAACCGGTGCGGGCAAAACCTTTGTGGCGGCCCTGGCGATTGCCCGGATGCAAGTGGCGACCCTGGTGATTGTGCCGACGATTGACCTGCTGCATCAGTGGCAAACCGCTCTGGCGGGGTTTTATGGTCTGGCTGACAAAGAGATTATCGGGGTGTTTGGCGGCGGACGGCAGGAACTCAAGCCTCTGACGATTATCACCTACGACAGCGCGATTATTCACGCTCGTCACCTGAACCGCTTCGGGCTGCTGGTCTTTGATGAGGCCCACCATCTGCCCGCCGAAAGCTACAAGGCGGCAGCAGAAGGGGCTTTCGCGCCCTATCGCTTGGGCCTGAGTGCCACCCCGGAGCGGTCAGACTTGCGCCATCGGTTGCTGGATTACCTGATTGGGCCGGAAGTCTATCGCCGTCTGCCGGGCGAACTGACCCGCCAAAAATATCTGGCGGCCTACAAAGAGCAGAAAATTATGGTGGCGCTTTCGGAGGAGGAGCGGGTCGAGTATGACCGGCTGATGGCGGTCTATCGCAAATATATGGTGCGGCAGCAATTTGCGAAGGGCGGCTATGCTCGCTTTATGGGCGCGGCGAACCTGTATCAGGAGTTGGTTATGCGGAGCGGGCGCGACCCGCAAGCTCGTGAAGCACTCCTGGCCCACCAGAAGGCCCGCCAGCTTTCGCTCAATGCTGAAGCCAAGCTGGGGGTAGTCGAAAGCTTGCTGGAACAGCATCAGGCCGACAAAGTAATTATTTTTAGCGAGTTTAATAGCGTGGTGGACGAGGTGAACCGCCGCTTTTTCGTTCCCTCGATTACCTACAAGACCCGCGCCGACGAGCGCAAGCTGATTCTTGACCGCTATCGCTCCGGGCAGTATAGCAAGTTGGTCAGCGGGCGAGTGCTAAATGAAGGGGTGGACGTGCCGGACGCGAATATTGGGATTGTCATAAGCGGCAACGCTACCAGCCGGGAATATATCCAGCGACTAGGCCGAATTTTGCGCCCCAAATCCACCCAGGCCATCTTGTATGAGCTGGTCAGCAGCGATACCGGCGAGGTCAACTCCGCCCGCCGCCGCAAACAGGGTATGGGGAAGGGAAGGACTGAGGAATAGTTTTGAGTTTTGAGTTTTGAGTTTTGAATTATCGGATGGGGAATTTTAACGGGGATGTACAGGATATACAGGATAGTTTTGAGTTTGAGTTAAAATGCCAACGATTAGCCAGATTTTCCCAATAGTCAGGACTGTATTTTCTGACCACTGACCACCGACCACTGATCACTGATCACTATTAAAGAGTAAATTGATGCCATTATCACTGGACGACCTGCGAAAAACTACTTCGGTCAGCCGCAAGGACAAGCGGCGATTTATCGCCCCGACTTTGATTGAGAGCGCCGAGGAACGCAAACTCGTGACCGAAGTTTGCCAGTATTTTGCCGATTTTGCTAAATCTAAAAAACGGCAGGGCGATTTTTCGGAACAATATCTGACCGAGCGAGCGGGTGGCGATTTCAAACTAGCGCGGGGTCTGATTTCAGCCATGCTGGGCTTTTATAGCTGGGAGGCCGAGACTTTCGCCGAGCGGTTGAGGGCCAGCGAGTTCAAGCAGATGCAAGCTATCGAACTCGCCACTCCCTCGGCTTTGCGGCTGGCGCTGTATGATTACCTCAACGCGGCGGGACGGCCCGGCTTTGTGAGGGGCGGAGAGGCGCGGGCCGAAGCTCTCGAATTTTTCGCCGCTGGGGTCGGGCTAGAGCCAAACCTGATAGACCAATTGCTGTGGCTGGATGCTGACGAAAACGCCCTTTTGCGGCTGCGAAAGCGGCAGGACGGTAGCGATTTTCGGTCTCCTACGTCGGGTGAGGTGGTGCGGCGCTACAACCGCCTGGCAGTGGAAACCTTGCTGTATAACGCCAGCGAAGTGGTTTTTAATCTGGGGTCGGAACTGCCCGGCCCGTTGGTCAAGCGGATTGGCTTTCTCTCCAAAATTCTCTATATCCCCTACGATATGGACTATAACGCGGCAGGCGAAGTGCAGTTGCGGCTTTACGGCCCGGCCCAGGCTTTTGGCCCGCCCACTCGTCACGGCGAAAAGCTGGCAGAACTGGCCCTCAAGATTTTTGCCCTGGCCCGCCGTTTGCCCCGGCAGGAAACCGAAATCGTCGCCTATAGCGGACCGCGCTCAAGTATGCTCCAAAAAAGCGGCCCGGCGACCAAAACCGTCGCCAAAGCCGCTCCCGCTTTGATTCAGGCCGCTTTCGCCCAGGTGCATATCAAGGACAAAATCTATCACTTTGACTTGGGCGCGAGAATTCAACATCTTGCTCCTTACCAGCCCGAAGAAGATGACATATCCCCAACGGCGATTGAGAATGAAGAAACCGACGGTAAAGAGTTGGGTGGGAACGCGATAAGGGAAAAAGGCGCGGTTTATCAGGTTGGGCCGCCCGCCGCCAAAGAGCCAGACTTTGATAGCTCGGTGGAAGCTCGGTTCTATATCGAATTCAGCGCCCTGGCGCGGGAAGGCCATACCGCTGGTTGGCAGCTCATCCGCGAACCGGAAGCCCTGGCCTTGCCCGACCAAAATCTGTTGTTTATCCCCGATTTTGGCCTCAAGCGCGATAAGCACAAAATTTGGCTGGAAGTTATCGGCTTTTGGACACCCGATTATCGGCTTCGCAAGCTGGAAAAGCTGGACAAACTTAAGCAATATAGCAACCACAAAATCCTTCTGGCGGTAGCCCGCGAACTGGAAGCCGACTTTACGACTGGGCCATCGGGCGAAAAACGAGCTTTGCCCTACCCGGTGATTTTCTATAAAAATAGCCTGCGGGCCACCGAAGTCGTGAGCCTGTTGCAGCGCGAGTTCGATGACCGGGAAGGCCGCTTGGAGCAGGTCGGGCAGGGCCGCGAGTTTCTGGAAGCCTTGCTGACCGAAAGCGGCTTTGTGACCGAAAAACAGCTCTATAATCTGCTCAAGGTCTATAATAAAAGCGAATTACGGGCGGCCTTGCAAAAGCTGGCCTTGTCGCCCAGCTATATCGAGAATTACGGACTGTGTTCGCCCGCCTATTTTGAAAGCGCCCGCGTTGCCCTGCAAGCGGCCCTGCCGACCCCGACTGCTCGCCTGGAACTAGAGGCCGCCGCCGAAGTCCTCAAACAGGCCGCCCTCCCCGCCGACCCCGACCAACTTGAGGCTCTCATCTTGCACCTGCCCGGTTTACAGGTCGCCCGACCCTCTCTCTTTGAGCTATATGTCCAGCTCTACCCCGCCTGACCCGCCCCTGTGGATAAAGTTTGACAAATCACAAGACTAGGTTTATATTAGCTTTATCAAGCATTCTGCCATGCTGTTAAATCCACCTAGCACCACCGGGTTAGCAGTTGAAAGATAAACTTCTTAACTTGCTTAAAATGAGAGTAAAACCATTAGAAATTATAACTATCCAGTCTACGACGATTTAGACGACTTCGACGCGCCTATTCCTTTGCCCAAACGACTGCCAGAGCAGGAGTGTCTTCGCTGCGGCAATCTGTTTCCGGGTGGTTTAAAGCGCTGTACGGCGTGCGGTCTGGAAATGAGCAAAGCTACGGCCCGCCCTGAAGCTGCCGCGCCCTGGCGTGGTTTTGAGCGCGGGGTGATAGATTGCGATAGTTGCGGCTATTCCACTTCGGACGAGCAGGCCCGCAAAGGCCGCATCCAGAAGTGCGGGCAGTGCGCCAAAGTCCTTTATATTCCTAGCGGCCTGTATCGAATTCAATCGCCAACCAGGTCGGGTTATGCCCCTCAACACTCTTTCGCCTGGGTGGTACGGGATCGGGTAGGCGCATGGATGAACCGCTTTACCCGCAGCAAAGCCCGCTGGCCAATGGTCTTTACGATTTTGATACTGGGCTTCGCTCTGGTGCTGGGCCTTAATTTCTTCAAATCCCAGGGCCAAAAAGTAACTCCCCCACCTAGCGATTTGAAAATATATTACGATAAAGTTTTGGATATGAACAAAGCCCTCAAACAGGCCGAGTCGGACTTTGACAAAGGCGCAGGCGGCACCCCGATTGTCAGCGATTATGCTGACCGCACCTCACTCACCAACCAAAAGCGGTTTGTCCGGGCCTGTGACCGCATCCTGCTTCAGGTCGAAGGCCAGCTTTTTGATGTCTATGCCATGGCGGATAGCGTACCACTCGGCGCAGAAAGCCATTACGTCAAGCTCCGCACCAAACTGGAAGAGCGCCAACGCTTTTATGCCCGCCTGAAAGACTCGGTGGACAAAAAGATTGAAGACCGCTGGAAAGATGCTTTTGCCAATTATAACCTGATGCGGGATGCGGCAACCGCCGAAGAGCAAGCCCTGAACAATCTGCAAACGATGGTCTTGCGCCCCACCCCGGCTGGTTCACGATAATCGCCGGGTCGCTCCTCGGAGATAGCCTTTGAAAGCGTGGTGCTTGAGAATATTTTTTATAACAGGAGTAGCCTTGCTTGGGTTGCTCCTGTTTAGCTTTGGCCCGGTAGCTCATGCCGTGCTTGACCCCGCTCAGGCGACTCCTGCCGTCACCGTTGCCCCGCCGACAGCCACCCCCGTTCCACCGACGGCGACCCCCGTTCCGCCGACTCCTACCCCTGCCCCGACTTCCGGTTCAGGTTCAGCCAGTGGCTTGCCGGTTGTGCCTATTTTTCTAGGATTATTATTTTTAGGAATGTTGTTGGCAGTTTTAATCCCGATTATTCGGGCGCGACTGCGGCGCTGATGGTCTAGCGATGGGTAAGCCGGAACGGTGGGGTTGGCTGATAGCTTTGGTCGTGGTGGCCTGGCTTTCGGTAGGGCCGATGATTGGGCTAGTGACCGGGCCACGCTATTGGCCCGGCCTTTTTTATTTCCCCTTTTATACTACCAATCTTTTCACCGACCCAACGACCCCCGGTTGGGAGGCCGGTTTGCGCCCCGAATACCGATTGGTCAGTGTCAATCGGGAACGGATAGACCGCCTCGCGGCCCAAACCGAGGAGCAGGGCGCGGCGGGGGGTACGCTTCTATTATTATGGGAGTCGGGGAGGGACGCAGTATTTGTGCGAGTGCCAGTCGTGCCATTGGGCTGGGAGCGGATTTTGGAAAAGTTCGGGCCACTGCTGCTGACCTCCCTGGGGATGACCTATCTTGGATGGCGCGGCAATAATCGGCTGGCTTATTTGAGCGGGCTGGCGACCCTGGCAGCGCTGGATTACTGGCTGAATCCCGGAACAGGCCGAGAAAGCGGCTTCGACCCGGCAGGCTGGCTATCTGAAGGCCGCTTTCTCATGTTGAGTGCCAAATGGTCGAGCTATTTTTACTGGCCTTTGTGGATAACAGTTTGGGCGGCGCTGGGCTGGCACTTTGCAAAACTGGCTTTCGGTGGGCGCAGTCGCCGAGGGATTTACGCGCTTATCGCGGCTCTGACGCTGGCAGAACTGGCCTGGTACAGCTATGAAGCGGCCCGCACCGCCACTTTTAACAACCCCGATTTTATCACCTTGCATATCCGGGCGATTTTCTGGCCCGCCTGGGTCATCGTTTTCGGACTAGCGGTGGGATTCCTGTGGCAAAACCGCCTCAAGCCAAAGGCATGGCTTTCGCTGGCAGCTTTGCTCACCTTTTTCGCGGGTTGGGCCATCCCCACTACCTTTAACAACGCATGGCTTTTCGTACCTGGGCCACAGTGGTTTGTAATAACGCTACTTCTTGCTTTTCGGCGGTAGAAAAGGTACACTGCACAGCAACGGTTGAGCCAGAAACCGCCACATGGTGTTACCTTCTTTACTATTCAAAATGGTCTTTCCGACCTCTAAAGTGAGATAAAACCTGGAAACGGTGGCCTGGATTATCAACCCGGTTTGGCCTGGCGTGACAACTTTGATTACCCGTTTTCGGGCAAAATCTGAAATCTAAAATCTGAAATCTAAAATCGAAGATTAAAAGACGGACGACGGACGACGGCGGGAATTTACGATTTACCCCCAAAGGGGGCGAGGCCGCGATTTACGATTGAAATCACGAGGCCGAGGCCGCGATTTTAGATTTTAGATTTTAGATTTTAGATTTTAGATTTTAGATTTCAAAAGGAGGAATAATTTGCGATGAGTTTTTCAAATGAAAACGAGAGTAGCGCCCCGATTGCCGAAGCGGAAGCCCCGCCCGAAGAAAGTCCGGGATTAGTTACTACTTTAACCGAAACCGAAACTGAAACCGAATTAGCCGAAGCGCCCCCTAGCCCCGATAGTGTTTTTGGAAAAGCATTCTCAAGATTTGATTTAAGTACTATCCCGGCAGAAATAAAACCTGAAGCTCGCTTGCCCTACACACTGACCCTTGATAATTGTTTGCTGCTGAAAGTAAACCGCCATATCGCCGGGTTCGATGGGACAATTTGCAGCAATCCAGTCAGGGTAATGTGTGGGGCGCAAGAACATTTTAGAGCAAATTATTGTGATAAAAATGAGGCTCGCTGTTATGATTTATCATTATTCAGTAAAAATGGATTTAAAGTCTGGAAACCAGCCGATGACGAATATAGTGAATTTTTGCAAACGATTAATCCCGGCGCAGTTATGTTTTTTTGGACAAATCGGGCCAACTTCAATTATTTGGTAGGAGCATATGTAGTTGATAAAATCGAGCGAAAAGATAGCCGCGATGGAATGTTGTTGGGTAAGCCGCATTACTTAATCAGTGGAAACCCCGATTTATCGGTGCGCTTTATGGACGGCCTGATTGACAGCAGCCCGGTCTGGAATCGCTCGGTACGGAGCGAAACTTTTAGCAAATATATCCGCAAAATTGACCGCAGCTATATTATCTCGGCTTTGCAAAGTATTCAGGATAAACACGAAACCCGCGCCAATGAATTGCGGAGTGCCGGGCGGGTCACGGAAGCTGAACAGTGCGAAAACGTAACTGACCGCCTGGATAAAATTATCGAATTGTGCGCCGAAGCGCCGGTACATACCAACGGCCTGGGCAAAGGTCTGGTAAATGGCTACACCAGCACCTATACTCCCCGGCCCATCGCCGTCCCCCAGCCACCCGCCCCCAAGCCTAACAAAGCGGTTAGCGCCGAAATTAACCGGGTCATCGAACATCTGCGCCGCGAAAAACTTTATTATCCTGACGAATTAGTCTGGCGCTATCATATTTCGCTGATGTCCAAACCGTTTGTAATCCTGACCGGGGTTTCGGGCGGCGGCAAGACCCGCTTGACCCAGGTCTATGCCGATGCGATGAACGGAAAGTATTGCCTCGTCAGCGTCCGCCCCGACTGGCAATCTAATGATAGTCTGCTAGGTAGCTACGATATTTTGAACAAACGCTTTGTGCCGTCCGAGTTTTGTCTGCACGTCTACCGGGCCGCCCTGGAATGGCAACGTGACCCGCGTTCACCTAAAAAATATTTTGTCTGTCTGGACGAAATGAACCTGGCGCGGGCCGAATATTATTTTTCAGACTTTTTGAGCCGAATGGAAGTCAAGGGCGATTTGCGGAAAATCCGGCTCTACGACCAGCCCAAAGGCCCGGACGACGAGGTTGAGCAGGATTTGGTTATCCCGCCCAATCTTTATATCACCGGAACGGTCAACCTGGACGAGACAACCCACACTTTCAGCCGCAAAGTCCTTGACCGGGCCAATATTATCAAGATTGACCGGATCGAAATCGGACACATGCTGGATTTGTTGCGGAACGATTATCCGACTGACTTGCTGGACTTTGTAGGGACGCATCTCAAGGAAATTAACCTGCGACTAGCCGAAGCGGGGCAGCAGTTTGGGTATCGCACCGTCCACGAAATACTGGACTGGGTTCACGAAGCATATCAGGCCGGATATTTCACGATGGCGGCGGCCCTGGACATTCAGATTGTCCAAAAAGTCCTGGTGAAGCTGGAAGTATCGAGCGACCACAATCGCCAACGTTCGATGCTGGAAAAGCTTTCGACTTATTTCGAGCAGGAAACCCGCAGTCAGGAAACTGACCGCCCCCTGTTCGAGCGCAGCAATGAAGCCATCGTAGAGCTGACCAGCAAGTTGGAAGAGGACGACATTGTTATCGGACAGCTTTAGAGCAAGCGGTGGGTTTCCGAAATTCTATGAGAAACCCGCTGCTCCAACTCCTAATCCCAATCCTCCACCCTGGCGAGTGGGGGAGTTGGGCGAAAGCGAGTTGCTGGAAGCTCTGCGCGAGGTGCGGATACTGGTCAACAAACACTATCTTCCCTGGCGAGGCGAAGTTAATCTAACCGAGCGCGAGCGGTTGAGCTTCGAGATTGATTTGGGTAATTCGCCGCTTGACATCTATTCGATTACCCTCGAATTGGAACGCGACGAAGTGAGCCAGGGTATCCCGGTGGAATGGAACGTGGTGCGGGCTAATTACAAAGTCAGTACCCGCGAATGGCAACAGCGAATGCAAGAGGAGCAGTACGCCGGGGATTGTAGCGTAACGTTGCTCTATCGCGGGTTGCCAGTAGCGGGCCTAACCTCGAATATTCATTTGCAGGTGACGCGGCTGGCGGAACAGCACTATGAATATATGCGGGATGAGCTAAAGCAGCAAAACGAAAAAGTGCTGTACAGCCATCGCGGGCGCACCCACGAACTTTCGATGCTGGGTACAAAAAGCGCGGCAGTCCTGCGCTACGATATTGTGACAGCCTATTACGAGCGGTTGCTGAAAGTGCTGCCCCCCATCCTCGACCAGCCCCATCGCGTCCTCAAGCGCCAGATTAATACCGTCGCCGCCAACACCGTCAGCGCCTTGAATTTCGATTCGCTAAGGTTGGCGGCCCGCAACGGCGCACAATGGATGTTCCTGCCCGCCGAAGTTGAGGCCGCCCCGCCCGAACCTTTGGCTGCTCCTAAACCGATTAAGCAAATGCCTATCACGCCCCTCAACAAGTGGCAGGCCCAGCTTCTGAAAACCCAGGCCGCGCTGGAAAAATCCCGTCCGGCGGCACGTCCGACTCCTTCCGGCGGGCGGATTCTGCCTACTCGTGTCCCGATGGCCCGGCTGGAAGAGGCCTTTGATACCTACGAAAATCGCTTCCTGAAAATGACGATTAAAAAGCTGGTGGCCCTCGCCCGGTTGGTTCACGAGCAGCTTGAACAGGAGATGCGGACGGCCCACCGCGAACAGGAGCGCAGTAGTCGCACCCGCAGCTTGGCTCTGGCGACCCGGATTAAGGCCAATCAGCAGCATATCCTGACCCTCAAGCGGATGCGTTCCCGCCTGGAAGACTCAATCCGGGATACTTTTTTGGCGGAGGTAGGTCAGCTTGGGCCGCGCCGTCCTAGCGTAGTTTTGCGCGAAAACCGATATTATCGGCAGGTGCGCCAGATTGAGTCGGAGATTGATGGGGCGCTAGACCTTATCAGCAGTACCGTCGGGCTGGAGCGGGGCAGCCAGAGTGTGCGCCTGAGCAGCATCAACCAGCTCTACGAATATTGGGTGACGGTGGTTATTCTACAGACGATGGTCGAAAAACTGGGGTTTACCGTCGTCGCCAAAGAAGGCAAGCCGGTCAATACCGTTGCCTCCAAAACCCGGTTTAATTATATTCTGCAAAGTGGTAGCTCGATGGAATTGGTTTCGCCGTTGGGCCGTCGAGTGGTAATCTACTATGACCGGGAGTACCAAAATTACCGGGATGCCCGCAGTGGCCCGACCTTTACCAATACCGACGACGATGCTGAATGGGAGCGCAATTATGCCGAGGCATTGGGTGGCCCGATTTACTACGGCTATTATGCCCCGGTTGGGATGGGTTCGACCAAGCGCAAGCCCGATATTGCGATTGAGGTCTTTGGCGAGGAAGAGCGCGTCCCTAAAATCATCGTGATGGACGCGACCTATAGCCGCGACCGCCGCACCCTTTATGCTAAATATGAATACCGCGATTCTATCCGCGATTTCACCAAGACCGATGCTCAGTCCAACACCCCGGCCCGTCCGGTGGTGGCAGCCTGGGCGGTCTATCCCGAAGACCCGTCGCGGCTGGAACACGATGAGTTCCGCTTTGGGCAGTTGCCCTTGCAGCCTAGTCCTCGCGCCCCGGAACAGGTCGCGGCGACCTTGCGTCAACTCTTGCGGATGGCGGGCGCTTTAGAGTAATAGGAGTTAAACTCTAATTATGCGGATTTTCAAAAAAACTTACTGGGTTTTGGCATTTTTGGCAATTCCGTTATGGCTGGGGGCGTGTGGCGATAGTACCCCGGTAGCGGTTAATCCGGTCACGACGGTTGCGCCAACCTCGGCTCTAACCACCGCTTCGGCGACTACGCCAGCCGCAACCACCGCCCTGGCGACTACTCCGGCGGTTGCGACAATCGCGGCGACCACTGCCCCGGTGGTACAACCCACTATTTCTGTTGCCACCTCTTCGACGGCGGCAGCCAATCCCCTGAAATTAGTCGGGGCAGAGGCGGTCACGGTAGATAAAGCTTTTCTGGATAGTTTTGTGGCCAACTTTGCCAAAGGGTCGGGGGTCGGGCCACTCGCTAACGGCTGGTCGTATGCTTTCTACACCTCGGAGGTCGAGCCGGTTAAGCTGCTGGAAGATAACGTATCGGCGATTACGGCGGCGGGCTGGCAGGTCAATCTTTCTTCCCTGACTCTGTTTGACGGGAGTGGCTTGACCCTTTCGGTCTATGGTAAAGGCGACCAAAACTTGCTGGTGGGCGCTCAACCCATGCTCAAGGATTTGGCGGGAGTTGAACCTTTCAAGGGCAAAAAGAACCTGGTTTACACCATTCAGGGCAAAGGAGTGCTTTCAGCCCTCATGGGCGGCGGCAATCCCACCCCCAAATAAAAATAGTATCTAGTATGTAAGACTTAATTTCTAAATCGAACTATGACAATGACTACTGAATTGGAAAACATCCTAACTGAAATCTGGGCGACCTTGCAACAGGGTATGACCGACTCGCGGGATGCCTGTCATACCCCGGCCCTGGCGACCTTGAGCGAGCGCGGCCCGGCTTTGCGGACGGTAGTGCTGCGCCAGGTGCAGTCCGAAAGTCGGATTTTGGCCTGTCATGCCGATGTTCGCACCGCCAAAATCGCTGAAGTTCAGCAAAGCCCGGCGGTTAGCTGGCTCTTTTACGCCCCGGAGCGCAAAATTCAGATTCGGGCCGAGGGGAGCGCGATGGTGCATCATCAGGATGCGGTGGCGCTGGCAGCCTGGGAGCGGACTAATCTTTCCAGTCGCCGGGCCTATTGCACTCTGGCAGCCCCCGGCAGTGTTTCCGAAATCCCCGCCTCTGGTCTGCCGCCCGAACTGAATGACCGAGTGCCAACCCAGGCCGAAAGCGAAATTGGTTGGCCTAATTTCGCGGTTATCCTTTGTACAATTACCCGGCTGGAATGGCTCTACCTGAGCGCCAAAGGCCACCGCCGCGCCCGCTTCGATTGGAATGGCGACAACTTCGAGGCCAACTGGATTATTCCTTAATCTAAAATCTAAAATCTAAAATCTAAAATCTAAGGTCGAAAGTAACCAGGCAGGCCCACGGCAAGTACCTGGCGTTCAAGCCCTGCCGCCCGCCCCTTCCGCACTATGCTACAAGCCAATGGTTTTGCCAAAAGGCACACTAGCTGTAACCCCGGTGCGCTCGTCGTTGACCTCTATCTAGGCTAATCACCCCAATTTTGCTAATTCAGACCTACCCCAAGTCAGCGATACCGAAGTATTTAGGGCCAATCCTAAAAAATTTAAAAGGCGCTACGCGCCGATGGGGGATTCCCCCCATACCCCCCTTAGAGAATCAGAGGAACAGAGCGCCAGAGATCAGAGTTCAGAGGATTCAGAGTTCAGAGTTGCGCAATAGGGCAGGCAACCACCAGCCGACACCCAAAGGGGTCGTGGCCGGGGTGCGGGAGGTAGCTGTCGCGGTAGGCGCACGCGGCGTGGCCAGCACTGTGGCGGAACGAACCGCCACGCAGCACCCTATTTTCATCCGAATTAGAATATTTGTTCTGACACCACTCCCACACCTGCCCGCTCATATCCAGCGCCCCGCATTCCGCAACCCCCTGCGGATACATCCCGACCGCCACCGGACGATTTAAGCCCGCCTCACTCGTATTAGCGTAACCTGCTTGCCATCCACCTTCCCAGGGATACTCACGAGGTTGGCTGCCGCCCTGAGCCGCCCACTGCCATTCCCATTCAGTTGGTAGCCGCACCTGGGCGTTCTGGCCCACTACCAAACCAATAGCACTGCCCGAATTCCCCAGTTGCAGACCCCGCCAGCGCCGGTCTAGCCAGCGGGTGAAAGCCACACTCTGATACCATGAGATATTGTCGCGGGGGTTGTTCCAGGATTTCATAGCTTGCTCATCCAGCTTTTGCGGTTGGTATTCTTTGGGCATTCCCTCCCACCATTGCAGGTTATAGTAGCCGTCCGGGGCATTTACAAACGCTTCATATTGGGCATAAGTTACCGGGTACTGGGCGATATAGAAGGGCTGAACCGAGTAAGATTGCTCTTCTATTTCTATTTCGCCCCCCGGCGCGACCGGCAACCAGACTATATCGGGGGTGCCGTCTTCGCGGACTCCTATGCCAGGCCGGGTATCGCCGATTACGCTCAGGCGGTCGCCAATGTCCCGCCGTTGCATATGGGTGGTGCGGGGGTCAGCCACTTTGCGTAACAAACGTGTTTGCTCCGGCTCGATAAAAAGCTTTTCGATGTCGTCCAGGTTGGGCTTGAGCCGTTCCAGCATGGCGTAGACCAGTACCAACCGTTCCTGGGGCCAGCGCCAGGCATCCTCCCGGCCTTTGGCGGCCCACTCGACGGCGGCGTTACGGACTTGCCGCGACAAAATCAGGTCTTCTTGCGCTTCAGTAATCCACTGCTTGAGCCGCGCCCAGCTTCTAAACAAGGCTTCGTGGGCTACTTCGGTCTGGTCTTGGTCGGTTACTAGCAGGCGAGCTTGGGTGAAAGCCGCGATTACGGCTTGCTCGGCAGCATTAAACTGGCTAGGCCGGGCGGGGCAGCGGGTGGCCTTCCCGTCGTCCGTAACTTCGACCAGTTTGCGGAACACCTCTTCCACCAGGCCGGATTTGGCAGGGTCGAGCTTCTCGAAGGCTTGCTCGGCCCGTTTACCGATTGCCCCAGCCACCTTGCCCAGGGTCTGGTAATCTTCTTCCTTGAGTTGGTAGTCGCGGCGCTCGACTGTTGCGATTTTGTACAACTCCTCCAGGGTGTAAGCCATAAGCGCCAGTGAGCCGGGATCGCTGCCGGTATCGTGCAAAATTTGGTCAACCAGCCCCTCCTCGAAGACCAGCCCAGCGTATTCCGCCGGGCGTTTGACCATCTGGGCTAAAGCCTTGAAGGTAGGAGCCGCCAGGCTATAAAATCCCTGGTTCAGCCGCTCGGTCAGTTCGGGGATTTCAATGGCGCGGTGGAAAAAATCGTGGCGGATGGTCACGACTACCCGCAGGCGGGGATGGGCCGCCAGATGGTTTAACATGCTGACAAAGGACGAGATAGCTGACGGTGGAGCCAGGGTAAACAATTCCTCAAACTGGTCTATAAACAGCAGCCCTTCCGCCGAGGCCGGGGCCTGGACGTGGTGCAGGGCTGCTATCAGGGTATCACAAGCGCCACTCGGTTCGCCCGTCACGCCTTCGACAAATTTTTGTTTAATACTCGATAGCTCAAAGGGCGAATGGCCCATACCTCCGAAAGTTTCAAGGATAGCCGTAAACAAGGCCGCAAACGGGGCTTGACCGGGGGTGAACTGGACTACCCGCCAATCTTTACTACCGGGGATTCCGTCGGTTTCCAGGCGGGGTAGCAACCCCGCCCCTACCAGCGAGGATTTACCACTCCCCGAAGCGCCGACAACTGCCACAAACCGGCTCTTTTCGACCTTCTTGACCAATTCCTCGGTTTCGGTGTCGCGCCCAAAGAAAATCGGGGCATCCTTTTTGGTAAATGAACGCAGTCCCGGAAAAGGCGAACCCTCCCATTTTAGCTTGCTATTGTTGTCAGCTCCATATTCACGGCGCAAGTTAGCTACTTCGGCTACTTCCGCTTGCAGAGGTCGCAAATTCAGCGCGGAAGAATTTAATGCACCTGGCTGTTTTAGCTGCTTTTCAAGTTCTTTTTGTTCAGTTTCCAGGTTCTGCACCATAGTTTTTAGCTTATCCAGCCGATAATCATCTTTGCTAGTCTTATCCGAGTCATCGAAATAAACCACTTTATGCCGCTCAATATTGGCGCGGAGGTCATTGGCTTCTTTAATAAGATTGGTCAGATGTTGATAACGTTCTTCGGCAGGAGTCATAAATCGGTAACTTTCGGTCAAGTTTTGTCATTTTTAACGATTGGGATAGATAAATTATAACGGGTTCTTGGTAGATTGTAAATCTTTAATTGCCGTAAGTAACCATTCAGCCCCGCGACGAGTACCCAGTGTTCAAGGGCCACCACCCAGGACCGCCCGTACAGAATCGGGGTAGGGCGACGTGCGGTGGTCGCCCGCCGAGGAATGGCTGAGTTCCCTAATCGTAAATCGCGGCCTCGCCCCTTTGGGGGTAAATCGCGGCCTCGCCCCCGTTGGTGGTAAATCGCGGCCTCGCCCCCTTTGGTGGTAAATTCCCCTGACCTCCGACCCCAATTAATCTTTTATCCTTACTTCACCCTTTTTAATTGCATTTTAATTATTTTGTGCTATTATAGGATATAGTATAATGCTCATAGAAGAAGTTATTAGGGCTAAGTGTAACCGATTGGTTGCGGCCCGAATATGTGCCACTATCAATATACGGTGCCTGGCGTTTTAGGTCAGTACCTGAGTGGCTCAGGGGACAAGGATTAGATGGGAGGTCTTGCACCGATGCAGGAGTCTATTGAAAATTTGATAGTAATGTTAAAGGAAGTATTGGAAAATCCTTTTCCCACCGATGGTTATGGACGTTCTTTGTTGACGACGGATTATAAGAAGGGTCGCCTTTCGGCCTGGCTGACGGTTGCTGATTACCTCGACCCTTATCTTGACCTGGAAACTCGTGACCGGGTAAAGCGGTTGCAACGCGCTCTGGGTGGTTCAGGTTTTCTGGGCGACCACGCCCCCTTCAGCTCCAGGGAACGTGCAATTGAACCGAGTTTTCGGCTAGGGCCGACCTAATTTTTAGTATTTCCCATAAACTTGTTGATACAATAGCCTCAAAGTTCGCTTGAGGCTTAATTTGAGTTGGCAATTTGCCACATAAGGTTTTATAATAAGAGCTATCGAAAATTGATAGTAGCGTGGTTTTGGGCATAGCGCGGGAACGGGGAACGGGTAAATGGTAGACGAAATTCAAATGGGCAAGACCCGGCTGAAAATTCAGCAGGGCGATATAGTCGAGGCTGGAACTGAGGCCCTGGTCAATGCCGCCAATAGCGCCCTGGCGGGCGGGAGTGGGGTGGATGGGGCAATTCATCGGGTGGCAGGGCCGGAACTCTACAAATTGACCCGCGTTTTTGGCGGCTGTCCTACTGGCAGCGCAGTTATTACCGGGGCGGGACGTTTCCCGCTTCCAACCCGCTATATTATTCACGCGGTTGGCCCGATGTATAATTTGATGGATGAAAATAACCGCTCGCGCTTGCTTGCCAGCGTTTATCGCAAAAGCCTGGAACTGGCGGACGAAAAACAGGTCAAGAGTATTGCTTTTCCTGCTATTAGCACCGGAGTTTATGGCTATCCTATTACCCAGGCCGCCCCAATCGCTATCCAAACTACCCTCGATTATCTTACTCAAACTCCCCAGACCAGTCTGGAACAGGTTTTATTCATTCTCTTTTCGGCCCACGACTTCGAGGTATACCAGCAGGTATTGGGGGCAGTAGGGTAGTTTTGAGTTTTAAGTTTTGAGTTTTGAGTTAAAATACCAATCATTAGCCGGATTTACTCATTCCTCAGTTCTATTTGTCCTCGACGGCCGACCCCGACTCTAATAAATCGGAAATTGCAAGTTCGCCCCTGCTTCCCTAATTCAAAACTCAAAACTTAAAACTCAAAATTGTCCCTGACCCCCACCATCAACATTAATTCACAGTCTTGACAACCATGCACGCAGGTAATAGGATTAGGGGACATAACGGCCTGGCCTTGACTCGCATTGGGTTGGGCGTTATTTTACATAAATTAACCTTATGCCAGGAGCGGTAATTTGGATATAGCGCAAGTGCTAACCATCCTCTTTGGTATTTTAGCCGGTGGTGCAGTCGGCTTTAGTGTTTACTTTTTTAAGCAGGGCAAAGCTAACGTAGCTTTGGCTCAGGAAAAAGAGAAAGTAAACCGGCTTTTAGAGGAGGCCCGGACACAGCAGAACGAAATAATGCTTCAAGCCAAAGATGAGGCCATGAAGTTACATCAGCACAGCGAATTGGAACTCAAGGAGCGACGGGCGGAATTGGCCCGGCTCGAACAGCGGTTGCAACAAAAAGAGGAGTATCTCGAACATAAAGATGAGGCCCAAAATAGCCGTGAGCGCGATATGCTCGGACGGGAACGGGAACTGGATAAATTAAAGCTGGAAAGCGAAGAAGGCCGCAACCGGCAACAATTTGAGCTAGAGCGATTGAGCGGACTATCGGCAGAGCAGGCGCGGGAAGTTTTGTTGGGGCGCATGGAGGACGAAGCCCGCCAGTATGCCGGAACATTAGTCCGCCGGATTGAGGAAGAGGCCCGCCAGAAAGGTGAGGAAAAGGCCCGCAAGATTGTCTCGGTGGCGATTAGCCGGATAGCCAGCGACTATGTAAACGAGTCTACCGTCAGTACCGTCATTCTGCCCAGCGACGAAATGAAAGGCCGGATTATCGGGCGGGAAGGCCGCAATATTCGGGCTTTCGAGGCCGCCACCGGAGTAGATTTGATTATTGACGATACTCCCGAAGCTGTCACACTCAGTTGTTTCGATGCCGCTCGCCGCGAAATCGCCAAACGCGCTTTGACCCGCCTGGTGGCGGACGGACGGATTCATCAGGCCCGGATTGAAGAAACGGTCACGAAGGCCCGCCAGGAAATCGAGCAGGAAATGGAGGACGACGGCGCAAAAGCCGCCCTGGAACTTGGTATCGCCGGAGTTCACCCTCAGATTCTAAAGCTGGTAGGGCGGCTCAAATATCGCACCAGCTATGGGCAGAATCAGTATTATCACGCCATTGAGACCGCCCATCTCGCTGGAATTATCGCTTCGGAACTCGGCGCGGATGTTAATGTTTCGAAAGCAGGCGCTTTGCTACACGACATTGGCAAAGTTATGGATCAGCAGACCGAAGGAGCGCACGCCGTCATCGGGGCGGAACTTATCCGTCGTCTGATGAAAAACGAGCCAGTGGCTCACGCCGTTGGAGCGCATCATTGCGATGAAGACCCCGATAGCGTCGAGGCCTGGATTGTGCTGGCGGCGGATGGGATGAGCGGGGGGCGGCCCGGCGCACGCCGCGAACAGGTCGAAACCTATATTCGGCGGCTGGAAGCTTTGGAAGAAATGGCGAATGAACTGGATGGGGTGGAGCGATGCTTTGCAATTCAGGCCGGACGCGAAATCCGAATTCTGGTACGACCCGAAATAGTGGATGATGTTACGGCAATGCGAATGGCCCGCGACCTCTCGCGCCGGATTGAGGAAAGCTTGCAATATCCAGGTCAAATCAAGGTGACGATTATTCGGGAAACCAGAGCGGTGGACTACGCTAGATAAAAAGGTGGGCAGTAGAGGGCTCGAACCTCTGACATTCACGGTGTAAGCGTGACGCTCTACCAACTGAGCTAACTGCCCGTAGCTTTCGCATTATACTACAAAGCTAATCGGTGTCAAGGGAAGGCCTCAAAACCAGGAAAGGTTACAAAAGGTCAAAGATTTGGAAAGACGACAGGCGATTATAGTTGCCGCAGCGTGTGAAATAATCGGGCTGGCGATGATGCTTTTTATCAATCGCCTCTTGCCCATCCCGATAGATGTGATAGTTACCTTGCTGGGATTCTTGCTGTTGTGCTTCGGGCCTTTTATAATCCTTTTTCGGCGCAAGGAATAAACCAGCCCGGCTAAACCAGGAGTAAAAAAGTATGGCGATGAGTCAAGAGGAACGCGAAACCCGAATGTTATTGGTAGATGGCGCACAGGCGCTGCTCGCCGGGCGCAAAGCCCAGGCGCAGGAGTTGCTAATGAAGTATGTTGAGCAGGACGAAAGCAACGAGGAAGCCTGGCTTTGGTTGAGTGGCGCAGTTGACGAGCTAGACGACATGGAAGTAGCATTGCAAAATTGCCTGGCAATTAACCCCGAAAATGCACGGGCCAAGCAGGGTTTAGCCTGGGTTGCCGCGCAACGTAACCAATAATTTTAATAATAAGCTTTGGCTAATTGAGATAATCCCGAACCTGGGATAGTATCTCATGCAGTTTCATAGCTGAATTTAGAATATTGTCAAAATCTTCTCGGCTGGTTTGGTCTAAATCTCGGTAATTGGCTAATTCGGCGGTGACGGTAATTACCGTCAGTGGCTCTTGGAAATCGAGGAGAAGCTGACGCACAATAGCTTTTCGTTCACTGGTTGAAATCTGATGCTTATGGGTCTCGTCATTTGTCGCATTGAGGCTGGCGCAAAGCGCAAATCGCTTGCTGAAATCGTCCGAGGATCCGTTCACGGGTGATACTTCCTTAATAGAGTTATCCCTGCCTAATTTGCCTGATGAAGGCTGAAGGACAATAAATTGCAGGTAGAACCGACTCTTACTACTAATATACTCAATAAAAGCTACTAACACTGTAATTGATTACCGTAGTGTAAAATTTTTCACTAGGCTTGTGATAATTATATCAATCTAGTAAAAGTCGTACAACCTTAAATAGTCCTAGAGGCTTCTAGGACTTTTGGACTATCCAGCTAAAATATAAATCTTCATGCAGCAATGGAAACAGCGAGTTCGCCAGCTAAAATCAGAAACCTATGCCCTGTATCTGGCCTACAAAGACCCTCGCACGCCCTGGTATGCTCGGCTGTTTGCGGCGGTGGTGGTGGCGTATGCTTTTAGCCCGCTCGACTTGATTCCCGATTTTATCCCGATTTTGGGTTTACTGGACGATTTATTGTTAGTGCCGCTAGGTCTGATTTTGGCCCGCAAAATGATTCCGGCAATCGTTTTAGAAGAATGTCGCGCCCAGGCCCGCGCCAATGCCGAAAACCCGCGCCCGACTAACTGGTTGGCGGCGGCAATTATTATAATCATCTGGCTATTGTTGGCCTTACTGGGTGGGGTTATTATTTGGCGAGTTGTGGCGGGGGGTTAGGCCGAAAATTATTCCAATTCCTCATCGTGCCAGACAATTTCGAGGTGTTTCAAGTAATAGGCCAGTTCTACCACCTGCCCGGAGATTTCGAGGCTATTGGTTTCGATGGCAGCTTGCTCCAAACGAGCGCCAATTTCGCTGATGCCGTCAAAGCCGTAGCCGCCGCCAGTCCCGCGCATTTTGTGACCTAAAGTCTGGATAATCTTGAAATCGTTGCGTTCCAGAGCTTGGAAAATAGCTTCGACATCGTGAGCGCGGTGCGCCAAAAAAATTGGCACAATATCGCCTATATCGCTGCTCAGATGAACTATAATTTTTTCAGACCGTTCCGGTTTAGCCTCGTTACTCATGGGCATAAAGGTCTCATACTTGGGCTTCCAGAAACCTGGATAGGGCTTCTAATAGGGTGGACTTTTTGACCGGTTTAGTCAGATAAGCTGTACATCCGGCATCCAGGGCTTTTTGCGCGTCCTCTTTTAGAGCATAAGCGGTCAGGGCGATAATCGGAGTCGGCTTCAAGCCCTGCTCCGCTTCCCATTCCCGGATAGCTTTGGTGGCCGAATAGCCATCCATCACCGGCATTTGCATATCCATCAAGACCAGATGATAGCGGGTCTGCTTGAATTTCTGGCAGGCAATTTCGCCGTTATCGGCGGAGTCCAATTGATACTCGGTACGGCGCAAATACACTTCGACTAGCACCCGATTATCTTCGGCATCGTCCACTAATAAAATTTGTGACTTTGATTGAAGTTCGGCTATATCGGTTTGCAATGGTTGAGTGGCCTCTTAGTAATAGCTATAAATTAAACAAAGTAACTATTCCATTGATACATTAAGCTTAATCAACTACTGGTAAAAAGGGGCTTTTGCGTGGTAGGTTGGTCAAATCAAAGTGCGAAAAGCTTATTATGAACAATAACACGCTAACATTACAATTAAGGTTACGTTAAGCCGCAAAAAGTTCTTTTGAGAAAACTTGTTGTCAAGTAATAAGGCTGTCGGCTGGAAGGTAGTAGCTTGGAAAAGTGGCAGGTCTGATTGGGTTAAAACAGCTAGTTATTCTATTTTTGGATAAAAATTATCGTCACTCAGAAATCTATAAATAAATTTCAGGGTTGTAACTATTCACCCCCTGTTATTCTGAGCGAAGCGAAGAATCTTTATCCTTCGCTTCGCTCACACCCCATAAAGGGGCGTGACAAATTCAAGGCGGGCTGAATTGTTACTCAGGGTTTTAGCTTTTGGCCCAATATCCCAAATCTTGCCGGAAAAGCTCGGTTGCTTGCAAATCTTCGTTAAGTGGCAGCACCTGAGGCATGGTCAGATAAATATAGGCGCGATAGGGCGGGAGTTCAGCTTCTGGTAGGCCTACCGCTTTGAGTAAATCGTGTTCGGCCTTGCGGCTCTGGCTGAAACCGTAGCGATTGTTTATTTCGGCGTGAAATGCCACTGGCTTGCGCGGCGACAGGCCAGAGCGTACCAATCCGTAAGCGCACCGCGAAACCGCATCGTATATTCGGTCACTTTCCGAAGTAGCCTGATACATCAGCTCTGGGTCGAGTTGCAAGGCTACCTGCCCGCCCTGGCTTGTCCCACCCGAAATATAGCCCATCAGGTTGATGGGACGACCACTCAAGACCTGTTCTAATTGGTCAACGACATACTGGTCATCTAACACGCCCAGGATAGCGCGGGCGTGATATTCCAGCACCCCATGTTGTTCGAGGGTCGTACCGGGCAGCAGCCCCGCCGCCGTCGAATAGGTGAATTTACCCAGCACCAGATTATTGGCGGTGTCCCGCACATCCCAGATATTGCCAGTCGGCGAATGAAGCTCGCCAAAATACTGCGCAGCCCGCACCAAAGCGGCCTGAGTAACTCGCGGCTCTACCGCTCCGGTGATATTCAGGCTGGCTACCAGTTCGGCAATCAAATCTTGAGTTGTTTCGGTTACTTCTTCAAACATTCTAATTCTAGTTCAAATAATCTTGACCCTGATACAGGCTGCACTCTGGATTATAACTTACTTTTTGGTCGTCTACTATGACGCGGCGCACAACTTGTAAATTATAGCATTCTATTCTGCCTCACGCAAAGAAACCCGGACCTATCGCCAGTTATTTCAGGCGCGGCCCGCGATTGATGCTTTAGGGCTAAAGTGCTACAATATTTCTTATTAGTGCTTATTTAGTTTTAGCTCATAGGAAAAGTAAGAACCTGTGCGAATAGCGATAAATGCTCACCTGGTTTCGTTTAGTGGAAACTACCGTCAGGCTGGAGTGAGTAAGTATACCGAGCAACTTATCAATCATTTGGGCCAGGTTGATGCTGAAAACGACTATCTAATTTATTTTGGCAATGGCCCGCACCCCCCCGATTTTGCCGCCGCCCCTAATTTCCGGCTCAAACCCAGCCGTTTTAATACCGAAAAACCGACGGTGCGGATTGCCTGGGAGCAGGCTATCGCTCCTTTTCGGCTATTGGGCGACCACCCGGCGGTGCTACACTGCCCGGTCAATGTTATGCCCCTGACCGCGCTTTGCCCTACCGTCATTACTATTCTCGATTTAGGTTTTATGCGCTTCCCGGAACGTTACAAGGCTGCCAAACGGCGCTACCTGTACGCCATGACCAAATTGAGTACGCGGCGAGCGGCCCATATTATCACTATCTCCGAAAGTGTCCGACGTGAGGTCATCGAGTTGCTGAAAGTCGCGCCGTCTAAAGTTACCGCCATCCCGCTGGGGGTCGCCTCAAATATGCGCCCGTTACCCTCGGATGAGGTGACGGAATGGCGCAAAGCCCACAATTTGCCGGAGCGGTTCGTGATGTACCTGGGGACGCTCGAACCGCGCAAGAACTTGCCTTTATTGCTAAAAGCTTTCGCCCAGTGGCGGCAGGCCGAACCCCAAGCCGCCGAAGGGGTAAAGTTGGTGTTAGGGGGCGGGAAAGGCTGGCTCTACGAAGAAATCTTTCAGTTGGTGGAAAGCCTCGCTCTGCAATCGGTCACTATCTTTCCGGGCTATATCGCGGAGGAGGATTTGCCGTTATGGTATAATAGCGCCCAGGGTTTCGTCTATCCCAGCGTCTACGAGGGCTTTGGACTGCCGCCCCTGGAAGCAATGGCCTGTGGCTGTCCGGTCATCACCAGCAATACCAGCAGTCTGCCGGAAGTGGTCGGCGAGGCCGGAATAATGGTTGGGCCAGCGGACGTGGCAGGTCTGGCGGCGGCGCTTCACCGCATCTTGACCGACCACTCGGAACACGCCCGACTCAGGGCCGCCGGTTTGCTTCAAGCCACTCGCTTTAGCTGGCGGGAAACGGCCCGGCAAACCCGGCAAATTTATCAGCACGTAGCAAACCAACGGCCCTGATTTTGGGCCTCAAGCATTCAAGAATCTACAAAAATGGACTCAACTCTTATTCTAGTACTCGCCATGGGCGCGGCGGTGGTCATATTTCTGATATTCAGCAGCCGGGGCAAAAGTGCCGGGCGTAACGTCTGTACCCGATGCAGTGGCACGGGCGAAATTAACGAGCGTTGGCCTGACCCCGACAAGCCCGGTGGCTGGCATATTATGGACGGGGTTTGCCCCAAGTGCAAAGGCAAAGGCCGGGTTTGAGGTGGTGGAATTTATCAGCCATTCGGCGGAGCAAACCCGCCACATTGGGGCTACCCTGGCCCGCCTGGTCCAGCCCGGCGATATAATTTGGTTACAGGGCGACTTGGGGGCGGGCAAAACCACCTTTACCAAAGGGCTGGCGGAAGGACTGGGGGTCACGGGCTATGTCAATTCGCCGACTTTTACCCTGGTCAATGAATACGCGGGTCGTCTGCCGATTTTTCACCTCGATTGCTACCGCCTGGAGAGTGGGCGCGAGGCCCTCGATTTCGGTCTGGAAGAATATCTTTATGGCGATGGACTGACCATCATCGAATGGCCTGAACGGATTCAAGAAGTTTTGCCGCCCGATGGCCTACGCCTCTATCTGGCCTATTTGTCCGAAAATGAACGCACTTTCCGGTTAGAAGCATTCGGGGGGCGTTACGAGGCGATGGCCCAGGCTTTTAGTCAGGAGTTGGAGCTATCATGATACTGGCCCTCGATAGCTCGACTGCGCTGGCAGGTTTGGCCTTGTACGGCCCGGAAGGTATCGCCGCCGAATTTAGCTGGCTCTCGCATCGAGACCAGACCGTTCAAATTTTGCCCCTGGCCCAAAAAATGCTTGATTTACAGAAACTCACTCCGCAAGCTTTGACCGGAGTGGCGGT
Source organism: Chloroflexia bacterium (assembly GCA_038245615.1). GTDB lineage: Bacteria > Chloroflexota > Chloroflexia > Chloroheliales > Chloroheliaceae > 54-19. Next base: position 31,479 of record JBBRSG010000038.1, read on the forward strand.
GGCTATCGGGCCGGGTTCGTTCAACGGCCTGCGGGTAGCGGTGAGTGCCGCTAAAGGGATGGCGCTGGCCCTGGATTTGCCGATTTATGGCCTCAGCAGCCTGGATATTATTGCAGCAGGTCAGGCTTATCTGGATGGCGAATTGTGCGCTCTGGTCGAAGCCGGGCGGGGACGGTTCGGGGCGGCTTTTTATCGGGTCGGGCAAGGGCGATGGCAGCGCGAGAGCGACGACCTGAATCTGGATGTCGCCGAGCTAATCGAAAAATTGAGCCAAAAGCCAAGAACTTTGGTGGCGGGTGAGCTGAAAACCGCTCAACGGGACGAGTTAATTGCAAAGCTGCCGGACAAGGTTGTCGTGCTGTCTCCCGCTATCGGTCTCAGACGGGCCGCTTTGCTGGCGGAACTGGCCTGGCAGCGTCAGCAATCCGGTGACAAAGGCGACGACCTGACCAATCTACAACCGATATATCTTCATCAGGGTTAATCTAAAGTCTAAAATCTGAAATCTAAGATACCTTGCAGACCTTAGATTTCAGATTTCAGATTTTAGATTTTAGAGGAGCGACCTGTGCCGACGGGGTTTGCAGTCGAAACAATGCATATAGCCGATATTCCCGAAGTGGTCGAAATCGAGAAGGCTTGCTTTACTACGCCCTGGCCTGCCTCGGCCTATCGGCGTGAGTTGAAAAGCCCCAGCTCGACCCGTTATCTGGTGGTGCGCCATTACCTGACTGAGCCATCGGCCCGGCCCGAAGTGTCCCATGAGAAAAAAAGCGGCCTGATTTCGCGGCTGTTGCCCTTCCTCAAGCCCGGCGATACCGAAGAAGCTGCCGAAAATGGCCCGAAAAATCCTAACCCGGTGGTAGGCTACGGTGGGTTATGGTTGATGATGGACGAGGCTCATATAACTACCCTGGGGGTCGCCCCGGAATATCGAGGTAAGGCGCTCGGCGAGTTTTTGCTAATTGGCCTGATTGATGTGGCGCTGGCGCTGGGGGCAAGCTGGCTAACTCTGGAAGTGCGGGTATCTAACACCGTTGCTCAAAATCTCTACAAGAAATATACTTTTAAGGAAACTGGCAGACGCTATAAATATTATACCGACAACAACGAGGATGCTTTTATTATGTGGTCAGACGAACTGACCAAGCTCTCTTTCCGCGAGAAATATAAGACCCTCAAGACTGAATTGTTGGAAAAGCTGGCTCGGCAAGGCGAACTGGCAGCTCCCGCCGGGTCGCCCTTGCCAGTAAATCCGGCCCGCCCATTAGTTGTGCCAGAACTGCCCGCCGAAACCACCTCAGAACTCTCTCCTGAACAAAAATTGGGCCAGGAACAAGGAAATTAAATGAGCATTACAAATCAGTCGCCGGATAGCCAGCGTCCGGCTTCGAGTACCCCCGAAACCGCTTCTGACATAAAGACTAACTCTACCGTCAGCGAAAAATGGATATTGGCGGCGACCATTTTGGGGTCGAGTATGGCCTTTATTGATGGCTCGGTAGTCGGGGTGGCCTTGCCGACCATGCAAAAAGACCTGGGCGCAACTTTCGCCGAAGCGCAATGGGTGGTCGAGTCCTATTCACTCTTTTTGTCGGCCTTGATTTTGGTCGGTGGTTCGCTGGGCGACCTTTTCGGGCGCAGGCGGATTTATATCGTGGGCATTATCCTGTTTACCATCGCATCTATCGCCTGCGGTCTTGCCCCCAATGCCCTTATTCTAATCGTGGCCCGCGCTGTACAGGGCGTGGGTGGGGCTTTGCTCGTCCCCGGCAGTCTGGCGATTATCAGCGCCGCCTTTAGCGGAGACCGCCGAGGTCGGGCTATCGGTACATGGTCGGGCTTCACCTCGATTACTACCGCCCTCGGCCCGGTACTGGGTGGCTGGCTGGTGGATAACGTTTCGTGGCGGGCGGTCTTTTTTCTGAATATACCCCTGGCAGTCGCGGTGCTGGCGATGGTCTTTACCCACGTCCCCGAAAGCCGTAACCCGGAATTGGGGCGTGAGCTGGATTGGTGGGGAGCAGGACTGGCGACCCTCGGCCTGGGCGGGCTAACCTACGGTCTGATTGAAGCGGGTAGCGTCGGGCTGGGCAATCCGGTGGTACTGGTGGCGCTGGCAATTGGGGTAATCGCCCTGGGCCTCTTTATAACGGTCGAGGCCCGCAGCCGTACCCCAATGATACCGCTAGGGGTATTTCGCTCCCGCACTTTTAGCGGGGCGAACCTCTTGACTTTGTTGCTATACGGGGCATTGGGCGGGGTGTTTTTCTTTTTCCCGTTCAATTTAATCCAGGTGCAAGGCTATTCGCCAACTGTCGCCGGGTTTGTCTTTTTGCCTTTTATCTTACTGATCTTTGCGCTTTCACGTTGGGCGGGCGGGCTGATTGGCAGATATGGCGCAAAATTGCCCCTGATTATCGGGCCGCTGATTGTCGCGGTCAGCTTTGTACTTTTTACCCTACCCGGTATCGGCGGCAGCTATTGGCTGACCTACTTCCCGGCGATAGTCGTTATCGGGCTGGGAATGGCGATTACTATCGCGCCCCTGACTACAGCAGTGATGGGGGCAGTAGACGTGAACAATTCGGGGATTGCGTCTGGGATTAACAATGCGGTTTCGCGGGTGGCGGGGCTGCTGACCATCGCGGTTTTTGGTATCTTTATGGTGACGGCCTTTAGTGGCAGTCTGGACAGTCGCCTCAAGACCCTGGAGCTGCCCGAAGCCGCCCGCCAGAGTGTCAGCCAGCAATATAATAAGCTGGCCTCCCTGGAACTGCCCAAAGACCTGAACCCTACCCAACAGGCCGCCCTGAAACAGGCCGTCGGAGAAGCTTTTGTGGATAGCTTCCGCCTGATAATGTTTATCGGGGCTGGGCTGGCGCTGTTTAGCGCCTTTTTCGCCTTCCTCCTGATTGACGGCAAGCCGGGCAAAGGGGACGGGGGTCAGGAGGTCGAGGGAAATTCAGGACTGAGGACTAAGGACTGAGGGTTGCAATTTCTAAATAGAGGGCGAAGTTGCGGGATGGGTAAACCACGAGCGCACCAGAGCTATAGCTAGTGTGCCTTTTGGCAAAGCCGTCGGGCTACGATACAAAGCCCCGTTGCAGTCTTCTGCATTTCCCCCCGACCCCTACTTCGGTTTAGCGGTAGGTTGCGGAGTTGGAGTAGGGCTATCGGTCTGGATAAAGACCACGTTTTTGATGCCATAGGTTGCCCCGACCTGCAATATTAGATTACGCAGATTATCCTCGGCGTTCTGGCGGGCCTGCTTCATCAATTGGCCTTGTTCCAGGACGGTTTTGACCACCCGCTCTTTACCTTCGTTCTGAATTTTATCGAGTAGAGCTTTATCCTCGCTAAACCCGGCCAGAGCCTGTCGGTTATGAAAGAGGGTATTACCACTGGATTCGGTGCGTAACAACTGGGGGGTAGGTAGCCGGACGGTCACGGTATCGCCCGAAACGGTGACATCACTATCCTTGATAAAGCTCATATCAATTCCGGCGGTCATGGTGACAAAAATCTGATAGCTGTATTTTTCTTCCGAAAAGGGCAAGGCGCTATTCGATTTGCCTTCAATAATGGTTGAGCTGGCGACTTCGGCTGTTTCTATCTTGTATTGCTTTTGAATCTGCCCGATAAGAATCGGGGCGGGCGCAATCTGGGTTTTAAAGGGGTTGTTGGACGAAAGAAAATAACTGACGGCGATAATAATTACCGGAATAAGAATCACCAAAAAAATCAGCCGATTGAGGGCGCTGACCGCCCCGCTCTTTTCTTTTGCTGCCATCATACCTCCTACTGGTTAGGCTAAAACCTTGCCAAGATGAAATCCCCGAAACCGTCAAAAGCGAATGTACCCCTAGAGTTCCACTTAACCAATCGTAGTACCACGAGTAACGTTCCCTATTACATTAAACGCCAAAAGCAGCACTACAATTATAACGATAAGCAAAAGTAGCAAAAGCAGACCTCTGCTACCACCCCGCCGCCGCCGATTGTCCATTAGTTGACTCCTTTCGAGTTTCCAGCCTATAAATACGCCGATTGAGGCTGAAAAGTTCCTTTTTTGATAAACCCGATTAATCTACCCGCAAAAAAGATGCCAGCGAAATTATAAATGATGCTAAATGAAAGCTGACCGAGGCCCAGGGTGTAGCTTTAAGTCGAGCAGCATCACCATAATAGAAATCATGTTCGCTCGAAATTATTAAGATTATAGGCTCAAAGGGCGGGATTAGTCAATAGGAATTTAGGGGGCAACCGCAAAAAAGGGAAAAACTATAACTGTCTGAGAGGGTAATGATGAGCTAAAAGAGGGGATAGCGTTCAACCGCGCCGGGGCTACAGCTAGTGTGCCTTTTGGCAAAGGCACACTAGCTGTAGCCCCGGTGCAAGCGTGCGTCAGCCCGGATTTAGGATATAAACTACCGAAACCTGTCAGCTTTATACTGAGTTCTGACCATTTTCGGAAATTAAATCCGGTTTTCGCGGAGGTGAGGACGCAGCATCTTAAAGAGCATCCAGACCATGCCCAAAGGCTTTTTGGTGAAAAAGAAGACGGTCAGCAATGATTCCATGATTTTTTTCTCGCTTTTATTATATTAGGAAAGTAAGAGCAAAAAAGCTTCAAGCAGTAAAGCCACACCTGTCGCCTCTACCTCATCTGGTAAGCCAGTCTGGTAAGGTGGTCGGAAGATGTAGTATAATTATCGAGGCTAACGGCAATCTGGTATGTAACACAGACTACCGAAATTAACCGAAATACAATGCAAAGTAAATACAAAAGTTAATGTAACTGGGACGGCGAGGAAAGAATGTTTGACCTTGAGCTAATCGTTCAGGCTACTGGCTTCGGGGCTTTTTTGTGGTTGGCCTTCTTTATTCTTTCGCGGGCTGACCGCCAGCGTCCCCAGACGATTATTACCTTTTTTGCGCTCTTCTCGATGGCGGGGCTGTTTTTCTCCTTTGGCTATATCAGCCAGACCTACGGTTCAGCCAGCCCGGTAATAGTCCGGGCTTTTTGGTGGACCGATGTTTTCCCGATGGCCTGCTGGTTTCATATTTGCAGCCAGATTGCCCGACGCGAAGCCCGTCCGGTTTTTACCGGGCCAGTGTTGGTCTGTTACGGGGCGGCGGGGTTTATTACTCTGGCGGGAATGTTCACCGATTTTTATCTGGATTATGCTAAGGCCCGGATTACCCCTAGCAATCCGCCCGGTCACGAAGCTTATTTTTTCGGCCCAGGGGCGCTCTACTGGACTTTTGTGGTTTTTTTGCTGGTAGCGGGGCTGGCAGGTATCTGGAACATCTGGCGCGGCTATCGCTTGGTGATGAAGGAAGAACCGGCTTCCAGCGCCCTGGATTGGAAGCTCCGCATTTTATTTATGGGCGGCAGCCTGTTTTTAGCCGGAGCAGTCTATTTGAGTCTGAACACCATGCTCGCGCCGTATGTAGATACTCTGTGGAGCGTGCCGGGTCAGGTTATTCTGATTGCCGGACTGCTTTTGCTGGGGTATGCCGTCGCCCAATACGATATGATGGTGGTGGGCAAAAATATTCAGCGCGATTTTATTTACAGCATAACCGGGGTGGTGGTGATTAATCTGGCCTACGTGATTTTGGTCGGGCTGGCGGGCGGACTCACACCTCATTCGCTGTTTATTCTGGTAGCTCTGGCGACTACTACCCATACCTTATATGATTTCGGGCGCGAACAGCTTGACCGGCTATTTTTCAGCCACGACGAGCAGCAAGCCCGCTCCGAGGCCTGGGCCTATGCCACCGCGCTGGCCTCCCAGCCGGTCTCCGCCCCCGAAACCGCCGCCAATCCTGAAAGGCTCGATATTGCCAACCAGAAAGATTTTAATAATCTGGTGCGCCGAGCGATTACCTATCTCAAGAACCCGACCCAGCTTATTAACAGCCCGCTTTTGACCTTGCGCCTGGTGGAGCGGCGACTAGGCGAGGCCGGACTTGAGGATAACCGCCTGAACCGCACGACGGTGCTGCGCGAGTTGCTTTTGACCCTGATAGAGCGATTGCGGCCCGATGGCGGGCTAGACAATCCAGGGACGGGCGATGCCTGGCGGTTTTACAACGTGCTGTACTTTCCGTATGTCCGCCAGATTTCGCGTAAATCGGCCCTGGTCGAGGCCCGACGGCTGGAAGTGGAGCGCAAACGCAACGCGGGCGGACGCGAACCCGGCCCAATGGAAGAAGTCCTGAACTGGTTGACCGATGTGGACGAAGATACCTTTTACAAGTGGCAGCGCCGTGCCTCCGACACTATCGCCACTCTACTACGCGAGGAAGAAGTTGGAATAGGGGTCGGGGGAAAGTTTTGAGTTTTAAGAAAATTAACAGGGATAGACAGGATGGACAGGATTTTATAATTTCAGGACTTTCGCAAACATTTCCCTAAATCAGAAAATCGCCCTGCGCGAAAGCCCCAATTATAATTCAAAACTCAAAATTTATCCTGTCTATCCTGTACATTCCTGTTAGAATGTATTTTAGAGGAGAAATTATGCCAGGCGTGAATTTTGACCGGGCCGCCGAGTATTATGATGAGACGCGAGGGCTGCCGGAAGGGGTAGCCGAGCGGATTCGGGATGCGATTATCGCTTTTACCAAGACCGATAAAGCCAGTAAGTTTCTGGAAATGGGGATTGGGACGGGTCGGATAGCCTTGCCCTTTATCCGGGGCGGCTATGATTATACCGGAGTAGACATATCCCTAGAAATGATGGCGAAGCTGGAACAAAAGTTAGCCGGGGAGGATACCTCGGCCTATAATTTTAGGTTGCAAACGGCTGACATTACCCACTTGCCCTTTGCCGATAACATCTACGATGTAGCCTTGATGGTTCATGTTCTACACCTTGTTCCCAACTGGCAGGCGGCGGTTGAGGAGGCCCGCCGGGTTTTGCAGCCGGGTGGTTGGTTAGTCGTCGGTAATGAACTCGCCGCCAAACCAAAAAGCGAGGTAACTTCTTACAGCCGAAGTGCCAACGACCAATGGTATACCGTCTTGCGGGAATTGGGCGTGAACATGGAGAAACAACAGGTCGGGGTGAACTGGCGCGACCCTCAGCCCTTGTTAGATTACCTGGCAGAAATCGGGGCTAATGCTCAACTGGTGGATTTGCTGACCTACGAGTTTGCCGGAATTACGCCCCGCGCTATGCTGGCGAGGCATCGAGACCGCCTCTATAGCAGCGATTGGACTTTGCCGGAAGATATTCACGCCGAGGCCGTCCGTCGGGTTCAAAATTGGCTTGACCACGAGTGTCCCAGCCCTGACCAGCTTGAGGCAAATCCAGCCTCGTTTCGGGCGATAGTCGCCACCTGGCCTGACTAATCCGATTTCGGGGTGCGGTGCTGCCACCAGACTAAGCCAATCGCGGTCATAATCAGCAAGGTATCCAGATTTTCCCAGGCGAAATTACCAGAGCGCAAAGCGATTTCCTTGAAAATGTAAGGCGGGACTAGCAAGCCCCACCATAGCCAACTCCAGCGAAAGGGCCGGGTTTGGGCCTTGATTGCGGCTTCCTCATCCTGCCGCAAGGTGAAATAGCCATACAGCAAGGGGAAAACCAGCATACAAAAATCGTAGCTGCGGGTGTACGGGGCTAATAGCAAATTCAGCCCGATGATAATCGAAAGTACATACGGGAAATCGCGTCCGGCATGGCGGTTTAGCCACCAAAAAACCAGCCCCGCGATACTCCCCAGCCCGGCTAATCCTAGATAGACCGGTTGAAGCTGCTTGTTATCCGAAACGAAATTGGCGATGACACTCCGAATCGAGGTCATTTCCAAATCGAATTGGGCGGTTTGCCGTCCGCCCGCGATTTTGAGCCAATCGCCCACCCAGCCCGGAAAGACCGCGAAACTATAAAGCGCAAAAACCGCGCATATCGTAGCGAACCCGGCCCAGCGCCGATAAGTATAGCGGTTGAGCCATGTGGCCTTTTCCGACCCGGTGCTATCTTTAAGATAAGAGGGCATGACCAGCAAAAGCGGCAGCGGCAGAAAAGTAATCTGCGGTTTGAGGATTAGCAGGGCGGCAAATCCTCCGGCAGTGAAAGGTCGCCCGGTGCGGCTGAAATGATAAGAGGCGGCAATCCCAAACAGCATTACCAAGCTTAGATTATTCAGAACCATAACCTCGAAGCAAGGTCGCCACAGGAGCGCCAGCCCCAAGCCGGTCAGGAACGCCCCTGGTCTAAGCCTTTGTCCAGTGGCCTGCATAATCATCGCCACCGACAAACCCAAAAGCATCTGACTGACCAGCAGCCAGATTAAAGCCGCTAGATTGAGCGGAAAAAGGGCCAAAGGCATAAACAGCAGCGAAAGATAGAAGGGGCTGAGAAATACGTCCGACTCGCCGCCCGCTTCGGCGGCAATCTGGTTAAAAAGCGTTTCCGGGCCATAAAGATAGGGATTGCCGCCCCGCCAAACCGTCCGTGCGCCGGTCCAGAAAACCCCCAGGTCATTATTGAAGTTGGGTTTGTCCAGCTTTTGAATCGGCATCACAAAGCTGACATCCACATAGACCAGTAAAGCTAAAGACCCCAGCAGCAAGATTGCTGCCAGGGTCACATTTTGATTCCGCCGCCGTTTAGGAGAAGTCATTTAGCCTCCCAGACGACGAAGGGCATCGTTGGCGGCTTGTTGAGTTTGCGGGTCGCTGGATTTAGCGGCTTGCTGATAGGCGGCTTTGGCCTCTGGCCCGCGCAAAAGTTGCTCCAAAACCTGAGCTTTGCCCAGCCAGGCCAGCCCGAAAGCTGGTTGTAACTTGGTGGCCTCGTCAAATTGGGCCATCGCCAAGTCCAGCTTACCAATAATTCCGTACAGACTGCCTAACTCGTAATGAGCTTCCACAAAGTTAGGCTCTTTCTTGATAGCCTGTTCCAGGGCTTTTTGAGCATCACCGTTAGCCCCGCTAAAGGCCAGCGTCCGCCCCAACCAGTAATCAATATGCTCATAGTTTTCATTGAGCTGGCGAGTGCGCTGGAAATGGCTCAAGGCTACCGGGAAATTCCGGCGCTGGAAATACATCCTGCCCACCTTGAAATGAACCTCGGCTTGGGGTTCGCTGACCTTAAGCGAGGCTTCGTAGGCTTTTATTGCACCATCCCCGTCGCCCTTGAGTTCGGCAATCGTGCCGGTCTGGGAAAGCAGGGTGGGATTGTTGGGATCAATCGCCCTGGCCTTTTCCATACTCTTGGCGGCTTCGTCCAGCTGACCTTTGGCGGTAAGGAGACTGGCCTGCAACGAAAGGGCTTCAATCCAGTTGGCCCGCAGCCGCACCGCCTCATTGACATCGCGGAGGGCCGGGTCGGTCTGGCCTTTGGCTTGCAAGCCCAGCGCCCGTCCATAGAAAGCCTCCGCTGAATCGCCCTTGACCTTAATCGCGGTTTCAAAGGACTTAATCGCGTCATCGTACTGACTGCGGCTCAAGTAGATATTACCCAGTTCGACCCAGGCTTCTACACTCTTGGGAGCGAGTTTGACCGCTTCGAGGGCTTGAGCTATCATATCTTCGGGTTTGCCGCCGTTGCGTTTGATAGCCTCGGCTAACCGAGTGCGGGCGTTTATCAGGCCCGGCTGCAATTCCACCGCCCGCCGATATTGCTTTTCGGCCTCCGGCCAGTTGCCTTTTACTTCATAGAGCAAGCCGATATAATAATGTACCGCCGCATCCTTTTCGTTGATTGCCAGGGCCTTGTTATAGGCCTCAATCGCCCGGTCTAGCTCGTTGTACTGGCTATAGTGCTGCCCCAGCTTGACCCAGGCTTCAAAGTAGCTTGGATTGAGGGCGGTGGCTTTCTCCCATTCTTTACGCGCTCTGGCGGCATCGTTCCAGGGTGGCCCGATGTATAGCAGCCCGCTATAAAAATGCGGCTCGGCCTGATTATCATCCAGCGACAGGGCTTTAGCAAATGAGGCCAGGGCCTCCTCTCGGCGATTTAAGTTGAGGATAGCTATCCCGCGCTGAGTATAGGCTTCGGTCAGGTTGGGGTCTAGTACAATCGCCCGGTCAAAATAATTCACCGCGATTTCGGGCTGACCAAGTTTGAGTTGGGCTTTCCCGGCGACCAGATAATTATTGGGGTTGCGCTGGTCAAGCCGGATAGCTTCCTCGGCAGAGGCAATCGCCTCTTTGTTCTGTCCGAATTGCGCCTGCATTGCGGCGCGAGCGGCGTATCCCGCCGAGCGACCCTTGTCCAGCCCAATGTAATCGTTATATTCCTTGATGGCTTCGTTAGGTTTGCCAATGGCCGCATACTGTTTTGCCAGTCGGTCATAATACCGGAACTTGTAGTCCAGGTTCTTTTCCAGGTCTTTGGCTTTTTGGTAATACGGCAGTGGGTCGCCTTCGCCGGTCAGGGCCAGATATTGCCCATAGTAGAAGTTGCTGGCTGGGTCGTCCGGCATGGCCTCGACACTTTGCTTGAGGCGTGGCCCAGCTTCCTCTACCGCCACCTTTTCGCTCTTAATCCAGCGCAAAAATTTATCAAAAGGGTTGCCCAGGTCAATCCCGTTGCGCCGGACTACTTCCAGATAATAAACTCCCTCGCCTAACCGCATCCGATTTAGATAGTTAGTGGTTTCCAGAATTCGCACATCCCAGACTACCGCCAGAATTTGCCGCCCCTCATTAATCAAGGTCTGGCGGTGAGCTACATTCTGATTGGTAATATCAGAGGCCCGTGCTGACCCGCGCTGATAGGCCGCGAATGCCGCATTCAGGCTGTCCGGTTGGCTGGCTCGCTCGTATTTGAGCAAGTAGTCCATGCCGATTTCGTTATGGGCTTCCAGATAATTATCGTCCAATTCACGGGCTTTGCCCTGAGCGGCATCGGCCTGGTCATAATTGCCCTGAAACCGATAGATTTTGCCCAGATAGTGCCACGCCAGGCTGGATTTAGGTTCTATTTTCAAAACATCGTTCAGCCCGGCTAAAAACTCGGCCTGTTCAGTCGGATTAAATTCGGTGCGGCCCTGGTCAACAATCATCTGAACATAGTTGGTGTAGACTTTGGGTAAATCCTTGCGATCGCCGGGGGTATCCAGCCGTTTGGATAAGTCCTTACGGGCTACCTCTTGCGGGAAGCCGAGGGCCGCTCGAAAATTCTCTTCCGACTCCTTAAAGCGACCCATTAGCTTGTACGTAAAGCCGCGATTATTATAGATGTGGGTCGGGTTGACCGGAATAGCCTTGTTCTGGCTCAAAGCGGTATTATTAGCTTTGACCACCGCATCATAATCGTCTACCGCCTGAGCATTCCGCCCAAAGCCAATCAGGATGTTACCCCGCAGAAAACGCAAACCGGGCAGGCTATCAGCATCGGCGGTATTTACCAGTTGGGTGACAGTTGCCAGGGCGGTATCATAATTTCCACTATAGTTATAATAAATTGCCGATAGCAGTTCGGTTAGGGGCGATTTTGCGACGGGATAGCTGGACGGTGGGCCAGAAACCACCAGAACCTGCTCTGAGTCGAAAAAGCTGCGCTCGAATACCTCGCGGCCTCGCCCTACCGGAGGGTCAAACGGGCCATTGGGTACGACCGTGATATAGCTATAGAGCTTGTTGGTGCTGCGGTCAAAATAGCCCCAGACCACCGCATCGGTGCTGGTTCGCAGGTCCTCTTTGCGGGCCGAAATCGGGTCTTTGATCAAAGATGAGCCGCTCCGCACATCCAGGGCCGGTAGTCCGCCGCGGTCTCGCAAATTATCGCTCAATCCTTTTTGCCAGACGATATTATCGTTGAAAGGGGCATAGTTTGACCCTTCGCCAATGGGGGCAATCAGGACGGTAAAGCGGTCAGTATTTCCGGCCCGCTCCAGGTTGCGTCCACTACTAAACACAATCAGGACAATAAAAGCCACCAAGAGCATGGCGATTAAAAAGGCGAAAACCGCAAACATCGGGCGGGTGAACAAACCACGTCGCCGCCCCTGGCCTTCGACAATCGGGGCGCGGGTAAAAGGTCGGGTACGATTGGAATTAAAAATTGGTTCAGCCACCAATTCGGCAGGATTGACGGGCGGTGGGGGAGGCGCGTCATCCTCTTCCGGTTCATCGTCCAGGGTGGGGAAAGGCGAACTTCCAATAACGCGCGTACGGTCTGCCGGGGCATCGCTGCGGGTGTAAGGCCGTTGCTGGCGCATGGCCTGTCCCACCGACTCTGGCCTTGCTCCGCTATAAGCTGGCTCGCGCTCGAATTGTAGGGGTGGTGGCGGGGGAACGTTGCGCCTGGATCGGAATGGGCCACTATCACTATTGAAATCAATAATCTCGTCTTCGATAACCGGCGGGGGCGGGACGGCGCGGGCTTGCTTGTAATCATTGGTGTCTAACCGACCCATAACCGTAGCATCGGAGTGCGACACAAAAGGCGGGGTAGTTTGGGGCAAGCGAACCGTCGCATCCGGGTGGGATTGCGGTGGTTGGGGCGGGCGGGGATTGTCGGATACGGCTACATCGTCAAAGAAATCGTCCAGTAAAGGCCGCCCGGTGGGATTTTTTTCGATAGCGTCGTAGTAGCTCGGAGTCTTTTTCCGGTTAGAGTCAGAATTATTAAAATCAGCCATACTATCTCCGGCCTTTTTTGGCAAAACCTTGCCACCGCGCCTGTTGAGAGGCCAATATCGTTTTGGCCCACTTCTCTTATTATGTTAATCTACCAGCAAACCGGGCTTTAGTCAATAGGAGAATTCGGCAAGATAATTTTGAGTTTTGAATTGAGATAGATGTTTAACGGCAACCATGCTGGGTCGCTCGTACCCCAAATCTCGGTAGGGGCGGCCCTGCGTGACCGCCCTTGAACGCTGATTACTCGCTTGAGGTCTGAATTTTTATTTACGATTAGGGATAGATGCCCCGAACTGAGGTAGCCTCGGCGACCCGCTTGATGGACAACATGTAAGCGGCGGTCCGCATATCTACCGTATGTTGCAGGGCTATATCGCGCACTGCCGCAAAGCTGTTGACCATCACATTGTGCAGCCGCTCATTAATCTCGGCCTCGGTCCAGAAATAAGCCTGCCGATCTTGCACCCACTCGAAATAACTGACTGTCACCCCACCGGCGTTTGCCAGAATATCTGGGACTAGAAAAATCCCGCGCTCCCGGAAAATTTGGTCAGCTTCGGGGGTGGTTGGGCCATTCGCCGCCTCGATAATCAGCTTGGCGTGAATTTTATCGGCATTAGTGGCGGTCAACTGGTTTTCGAGGGCAGCAGGTACTAAAATGTCACACGGCAACATCAGTAAATCGCTATTGCTGACTGGTTCGGAGCCGGGGAAACCTATCACCGAGCGGCTGGGCGACTCCATTATATAATTTAACAGGGTGGGAATATCCAGCCCCGCCGGATTGTAAATGCCGCCAAAGACATCGCTGACCGCTACGACTTTGCAGCCCATATCGTGCAGCAAGCGGGCCGATACCGAGCCGACATTCCCAAAGCCCTGCACGACCACCCGTGCCTCGGAGAGGTTCATTTGCAGATGGCGAGCGGCTTCCTGGGCGGTATAACTAACTCCCCGCCCGGTAGCCTCGACCCGGCCCAACGACCCCCCCGCGCTCAGAGGTTTGCCGGTCACGACCGAGGTCACACTATAGCCCCGGTGCATGGAGTAGGTATCCATAATCCAGGCCATCATTTGGGGGTTAGTAGCGACATCGGGGGCGGGAATATCGGTCTCCGGGCCGATAAGAATCGAAATTTCGGTGGTAAAACGCCGAGTCAGCCGCTCCAGTTCATGAATCGAGAGGCTGGTAGCATCTACGACGACTCCGCCTTTCGCCCCGCCATAGGGGATATTGACGACGGCGCATTTCCAAGTCATCCACATCGCCAGGGCGCGGACTTCGTCCATCGAAACGGCATGGTGATAGCGCAACCCACCCTTGACCGGGCCACGCGCATTGTTGTGATGCACCCGGTAGCCGGTAAAGACTTTGATGCGCCCACCATCCAGCCGTACCGGGAAATTAACCTGTAGTTCGCGTTGCGGAACGGAGAGGATTTCGCGTAGACCATCATCCAGGCCGAGTTTATCGGCGGCATAAAAAAACTGTTGCCGGGCGGTCTCAAAGGGGTTGGCCTCTTTAGCGGCTTCGACCCGCGCCTGATAGATTTTGGCCTCGATAACCTGGGCCGCCGGGTCGGGCCGGGTCGCGGGGACGATTGACTCTTGGGCGGGCTTCGGTGCAGCAGTCTCATCATTGAGACGGTTAGCCGAGAGTGTCATTTTTATTATTCCTTTCTTTGCCTGTATTTCAAAGGTGCTTTCAGGCAGCTTCGGTAGAATTCCGCCTAGAACCTGTTTTGCACTTATTTAAGGATATTTTACCAGACTGGCACAACCCATTCAATCTCAATCTTTCGGGTTCAAATTTAATTGACAAAGCCCCGGACGGGTGTTATAATCCCCTTTGCAATCGAGCAAGGCAAGATTGCAAAGGGTAGCGGCTAACCATTTTGCTACAGCCGAAAATCGGTAGCCCGCCGTCAGGACGCAGGTCAAGGCGAGGTAGCTCAGTGGTAGAGCAGGGGACTCATAAGCCCTTGGTCGAGAGTTCAAGTCTCTCCCTCGCCACCATCGTTAGATAAATGCTCTTTTAAAACAAAGCTTGCCAGATAGATAATAGCGCGGAGTGGAGCAGTGGCAGCTCGTCGGGCTCATAACCCGAAGGTCGTAGGTTCGAATCCTGCCTCCGCAACCAATTTTTTTGTTTTGGGGCATGTTTTACACGATTGGACGTAGCGGGCGATTAGCTCAGTTGGTTAGAGTACAGCGTTGACATCGCTGGGGTCATTGGTTCGAGCCCAATATCGCCCACCACACGCGGAGTTATGAATATTAGGTTTCAGGTTTTGAATTAAAACATTAGCTCAAAACCCAAAGCTTAAATTTCGCCCCAAAGGGGTGGTCTTCGACCAAAACTCGCCAAAGTAGGGGTGTAGCTCAGCTGGTAGAGCAGCCGTCTCCAAAACGGCCGGTCGGGGGTTCGAATCCTCTCGCCCCTGCCATTCGATTTTCGAGGCGCGCACCGCCCTCATACGCGGCGACGTAGCCAAGTGGTAAGGCAGCGGTCTGCAAAACCGCCATCCAGCGGTTCGAATCCGCTCGTCGCCTCCATTTCATTTTAAGTTATATATAATATCAAATATATATAGCTGGACCTAAAAACCGAATATTGTTAGCACCGGGTTTCTTGCTATTTGGCTAAACGGGCGTGTAGCACAGCTGGTTAGCGCACATTCCTGATAAGAATGAGGTCACTGGTTCGAGTCCAGTCACGCCCACCATCCAGCCAAAAAAGAAGCCGGTCATACACCACTTAATAAGCGGGAGTGGTGGAACTGGTAGACACACAGTCTTGAGGGGGCTGCGCTTCACGGCGTGAGGGTTCGAGTCCCTCCTTCCGCACCATACATAATATTGCTAAGTGGTTTGGTTTTTTTTGATTCTAGTTCAAGCGGCGCAAGTGGCGGAACGGCAGACGCGCTACATTCAGGGTGTAGTATCCGTAAGGGTGTGAGAGTTCAAATCTCTCCTTGCGCACCATTTTTCCAACTTTTCTACATTATATATTTTTGCAGTTTGCAAAAAACTTTGAAACACGGCGCATTCGTCTAGCGGCCTAGGACGCATC
>JBBRSG010000039.1:0-46779 GCA_038245615.1 Chloroflexia bacterium
ATCACTGGCGGGGCGGGCTTTATTGGCTCGAACCTGGCTGACCGGCTGTTGGCGGAAGGCCACTTTGTCACGGTCTACGATAATTTTTCAACCGGACAGCCCGGTCATTTTCTGGCTCAGGCTAAAACTTCGGCGGCTTTCCGGCTGGTGCAAGGCGATTTATTGAACCAGAGCAAGCTAAATCAGGCGATGGCCGGGGCTGATTTTGTCTTTCATCTGGCGGCGAATGCCGATGTCCGTCACGGTCTGAAACACCCTGGCCGCGACCTGGAACAGAATACGATTGCGACCTTCAATGTTCTGGAAGCGATGCGCCAGAACGAGGTACGCCGCCTGGCTTTTAGCTCTACCGGCTCGATTTATGGGGAGGCGGAAGTCATTCCGACCTCGGAAACTGCCCCTTTCCCGGTGCAGACCTCGCTCTATGGGGCTTCCAAGCTGGCGGGCGAGGGGCTGATTAGCGCCTATTGCGAGGGCTATGGTATGCAAGGCTATATTTTCCGCTTTGTTTCCATTCTGGGAGAACGCTATACCCATGGGCATATCTTTGATTTCTATCGCAAGCTTTTGGCAAATCCGGCTCAAATCGAGGTGTTGGGCAATGGGCAGCAACGCAAATCTTATCTCTACGTTCAGGATTGTATCAACGCAATTTTTACCGCGATAAATCACCCGGCGGCCCAACAAAAAGTGAATATCTTTAATCTGGGCAATGAAGATTATTGTAATGTAGACCAGTCGCTGGACTGGATTTGCGAAAGGCTGGGGCTGAACCCGAAGCGGGTCTATACTGGCGGCGAGCGGGGTTGGGTCGGTGATAGTCCGTTTATCTTTCTGGATTGTACCAAAATCCGGGGATTGGGCTGGCAACCGACCCGCTCTATCCGCCACTCAGTCGAAACTACTCTCGATTATCTGCGGGAAAACCAATGGATTTTGGAGGAGCGAGGGGAATGAAATCTGAAATCTAAAATCTGAAATCTAAAATCTGAAATGCCCTACTAACCATAGAATATATTCAGATTTCAGACCTTAGATTTTAGATTTTAGATTTTAGATTTTAATTTGAGCTTATGAAAACAATCACAGTTCACGGTTTATGGCATTTGGGTTGCGTGACGGCGGCTTCTTTGGCAGGCGAGGGCTTTGAGGTCTGGGGGCTGGACGACGATGCGGCAGTTATCGAGCGGTTGCAGACCGGACAGCCCCCGGTATTCGAGCCGGGGCTGGCTGAATTAATCGCTGAGGGTCAGGCGGCGGGACGACTGCACTTCACTACCGACCCGACGGAGGCCCTGGGGCGCACTCAGGTGCTATGGGTCGCCTTTGATACCCCGGTAGACGAGGAAGACCGGGCCGATGTTGGCTTTGTCACTGGGCGGCTGGAAGCGGTATTGTCGTATCTGCCCCAAGCGGCAACCGTAATTATCAGCTCGCAACTGCCGGTGGGAACGACGGGCGCTTTGGCCCGGCGTTGGGCCGAGCGCGAACCCCAAAAGCGGCTCTCGTGGTGCTATTCGCCCGAAAATTTGCGGCTGGGCCAGGCCCTCAAAGCGTTCCGGGCCGAAGACCGGATAGTGGCGGGGATGGATGAGGCCGATACCGCCGGGCGCGAATTGGTAGGGAGTATTTTGGGTCGCTTCTGTCCCCGGATTGAATGGATGTCCGTCGAGTCGGCGGAAATGACCAAGCACGCCCTGAACGCTTTTCTGGCGGTGTCGGTGGCGATGATTAACGAGGTGGCCCGGATTTGCGAACTGACCGGGGCGGACGCGAAAGAGGTCGAGCGCGGTTTGAAAAGCGAGCGACGAATTGGCCCTCGCGCCTATCTTGGCCCTGGCGGGCCGTTTGCCGGGGGAACTTTGGCCCGCGATTTGCGCTTTCTGGTACAATTAGGCGCGGAACACGGCCTCGAAACCCCTTTGATGGCTGGGACGCTCGCCAGCAACGAGTTGCACAAAGGCTGGGTGCAGGCCGCCGCCGCCCACGCCCTGGGACAATTGCCGTTTGGCCCGCCGCCCCGCGTCACGATTCTGGGCCTGACTTACAAGCCCGGCACCGATACTTTGCGGCGCTCGGAGGCGATAGCTTTGGGACAATGGTTGGTCGAACAGGGCGCAGTCGTCACCTTTCATGACCCCCAGGTCAAGGAACTACCGCCCGAAATCGCGGCCCAGTTTCGGCTGACCAACGATTTGGAAGCAGCGTTGCTGGATACCAATGTACTGATAGTTATGACGGGCTGGCCTATATATAAGGAAGCTATCGGCCCGGAACTACTCGGCCCGCATACTACGGTGATAGACCAGACCCGCTTTTTGGAGGCCCGCCTGAACAATGTGCCGGGCCTGAATTATCTGGCGGTGGGCAAACCGAGGGGTCGAAAATCTGAAATCTAAAATCTGAAATCGAAGATTAGAAGTTAGAAGGTGGAAGACGGAAGACGGAAGACGGAAGGAATTTACCTCCAACGATGGCGAGGCCGCGATTTCAGACCTTAGATTTTCGATTTTCGATCTTAGATTTTCGATCTTAGATTTTCGATTTCAGACCTCCGACCCGATAAGGAGATTATGACTACAACAATTTTGAGCGAAGCGGACTTGATTGCCCCGCATGGTGGCACTTTGATAAATCGGCGAATTGCCGCGCCCGACCCGGCGGCCCTGGCGGGCTTGCCGGTGGTAGCGCTCGACAACCGCACTCGCAGTGATTTGGAGCTTTTGGCGAATGGCGCATTTAGCCCCCTCGAAGGCTTTATGACCGGGGCGGACTATCGGGCGGTGGTCGAGACGATGCACCTCGCCAATGGCCTGCCCTGGTCGTTGCCGGTAACGCTAGGAGTTTCCCGCGACCAGGCCGCGAGTTTGTCCGTCGGGCAAACGGTGGTATTAGCCGACCAGGGCCAGGCCGTCGCCTTCCTTTATCTGGAAGAGCTTTACGACTATGACAAGCAGGTCGAAGCCGCCAAAGTCTATCGTACCACCGACGAGGCTCATCCGGGGGTCAAAGCCCTCTATAATCAGGGTGAAGTGCTGTTGGGCGGCAAAATCGAGCTTTTCCAGCCGCGCACCCCCGAAGCGGTCTTTGCGCCCTATTACAATACCCCTACCCAGACCCGACAGCTGATTGCCCAGAAAGGCTGGCGGAACGTGGTGGCCTTCCAGACCCGCAACCCGGTTCACCGCGCTCACGAGTATATTCAAAAAACCGCCCTGGAAATGGTGGACGGCCTCTTGCTGCATCCGTTGGTCGGCGAAACCAAGAGCGACGATATTCCGGCGGATGTGCGGATGGAGTGCTATAAAGTTCTTTTGGAGAATTATTATCCGGCAGACCGGGTGCTATTATCGGTCTTTCCGGCGGCGATGCGCTATGCCGGGCCACGTGAGGCTATTTTTCACGCCCTGGTACGCAAAAACTACGGTTGCAGCCATATTATTATAGGCCGCGACCATGCCGGGGTCGGCAGCTATTATGGGACTTACGATGCCCAGCTTATTTTTGGAGAGTTCGAGGCGGCGGAGTTAGGGATTAAGCCGTTGTTTTTCGAGAATAGCTTTTTTTGCAAAAAGTGTGGCAATATGGCCTCGGCCAAGACCTGCCCCCATTCGTCCGAAAATCATCTGGCCTTGAGTGGCACCAAAGTCCGCCAGATGCTAGGGGCAGGCGAAATCCCGCCGCCCGAATTTACCCGCGCCGAGGTCGCCGAGGTCTTGATTAAAGCTTATCGGGAGGGTTAAGGTCGAGAAACTTTGCTTTCCGGTGCTATGATGACAACGGAATAATAGGAAAAGAATTGAAAAGTTACTTACCCTATCAGACCGGATGAGTTAAGCAAGGAAGAAATTGTATAGCGTATGAGTAACGATAATAACTTTACGATATCGCCAAGTGAGCCAGCTCCTGATTTTGATAGGATAAGCAAAATTAATCCTTACGGCATTGAATATTGGTCGGCCCGCGAACTAATGCCTTTACTCGGCTATCAAACCTGGCGTGAATTTGAAGGGGTAATAAGGCGGGCTATTACCGCCCTTGAGCAGAGTGGACAAGTCGTGGCTAACCATTTTGTACCCAGCTACAAAATGGTTGAGGTGGGAAGCGGGGCCGGGCGGCGCGTTAGAGATTTTGAGTTAAGTCGGCAAGCCTGTTATCTGGTAGCCGAAAACGGAAACCCTCGCATATTCTAAATCGCCGCTGCTCAGAATTACTTCGCTATCGCCACCCGAACAAACGAATTACAAGAACTAGCTAGGCAGCAAGGCCAACGGGTCGAGCTTCGGGAGCGGGTTATAGATGGCAGCAAAGGCTGGAGTAAGGTCTAAAAGTTTTGGTATCTTTCACGATGCCGGCTACAAGGGTTTGTATGGCGGACTGAGTGCAGCCGAAGTAAAGACCAGGAAAGGTATCGCGCCAAAAGAGGATTTGCTAGACCGGGCCGGGCTTGCAGAACTTGGGGCCAATGCCCTACGCATCGGTTTGACTGATAACAAGTTAAGAAGTGGTCAAGTCAACAGCGAGGCCCAGGCGATCCGCTCTCACAACCAGGCTGGAAAGGAAATTCGAGAGGCTATAGAACGTTTCGGCGGACCGCTGCCCGAAGATTTACCAGCCGAGCCAACTATTCAGCCCTTAATTGAGGAGCGCCAAAAAGCTCGCAAGAAAGTAGCTGCTCAGAAAGCTCAACCGCAACTTACAATGTTTGAGGAAGTTAGCCAAACTAAGTCAGGGTCTATTCAACAAACCCAAGAAGACCCTGAAAATGCAAAGCCGCAAGACCCCTGAAAAAACGGTTTGTTGTTAAAAACAGGGCCAGCTTTTCTGAAAACCAAGAGGGAGTTATGGAGTTAGAAAATCGGGTAGCGATTATCACCGGGGCTAACCGGGGGCTGGGCCAAGTGCTGGCGCAAACCTTTGCCGGAGAGGGTGCGAGCTTGCTCCTGGCGGCCCGCGACGAAGCGTTGCTAAAGGCTGTCGCCGCCGATTTGCCCCGGCCCGCCGGACAGCGCATTGAGATAATGACCGCCGATGTAGCCCGCCTGGAAGATTGCGAGGCCCTGGCCCGCTATGCCCTCGAAACCTTTGGGCGAATAGATATTCTGGTCAATAACGCCGGGGTCTACGGCCCGATTGGGCGCTTTGAGGAGGTAGACTGGCAACAGTGGGTCGAGGCGCTGCATATCAACTTGCTGGGAACGCTGGCAATGTCGCGGGCCGTCGTTCCGGCAATGAAGGCCCAAAAGTATGGGAAAATCGTCAATCTATCGGGCGGCGGGGCGACTGCCCCCCTCCCCCGCTTTAGCGCCTACGCCGCCTCCAAAGCGGCGGTAGTGCGTATGACCGAGACAATGGCCCACGAGTTAGCCGAGTTCCAGATAGATGTGAACGCGATTGCGCCTGGGGCGCTCAATACCCGGCTGCTCGACCAGGTACTTGAGGCTGGCCCAGATAATACCGGCGAAGATTTCTACCAACGCTCGCTCAAGCAGCGCGACGAAGGCGGCGCACCGCTCGAAAAAGGGGCGGAACTGGCGGTCTTTTTGTCGGCTGCTGCCAGCGATGGAATTAGCGGACGGCTGTTTAGCGCCCTATGGGACGATTGGCGCAATCTCCCCGCTCGTCGCGAGCAATTGGCTAAAAGCGATGTTTTCACCCTGCGCCGGATTGTGCCGGAAGACCGGGGCTGGGGCGGGGAAATCTAAAATCTAAAATCTGAAATCTAAGATTGGAAATGCCTTACTGACCTTCGAGCTTAGATTTCTGATAGTGGGATTTTAGACCTTAGATTTTAGACTTTAGACTTTAGATTTCAGATTTCAGATTTTAGATATGAAAATAGCGATTGTAGGTTGCGGATTAATCGGGCAGAAGCGGGCCAGGTCGCTCGGCCCGGAACATAAATTGGTGGCAGTAGCCGACCTGGACCAAGCGCGAGCCGAACGGCTGGCGGGGGATTATTCGGGGTGCGCGGCTTTCACCGATTGGCGGCAGGCCCTCGAATATGCGGGGGTAGAGCTGGTTATCGTCGCCACCACCAACGATATGCTGACCGCGGTGGCGCTGGCTGCCGTTCAACTGGGCAAATATGTGCTGATGGAGAAGCCGGGCGCACGCAACGCCGCCGAAATCGAGCCGTTAGTTCAGGCCGGGGCGGGGCGGGGACTGGTCAAGGTCGGGTTTAACCATCGCTTTCATCCGGCTTTCTTGAAGGCCCGCCAAATTTGGGACAGTGGCGAGCCGGGCGAATTGATGTATATCAGGGCGCGATATGGGCATGGTGGTCGGCTGGGCTACGAAAAGGAATGGCGCTCCGACCCGGCGATTGCGGGCGGCGGCGAACTGCTCGACCAGGGTGTACATTTGATTGACCTTTCGCGCTGGTTCGCGGGGGACTTCAGCCAGATTTCGGGCCATATCGTTACTTATTTCTGGAACATGCCCGTCGAGGATAATGGCTTTATGTTGCTCAAGACCTCCCAAAATCAGGCGGCCTGGCTGCACGTCAGTTGTACCGAATGGAAGAACTTGTTCAGCTTCGAGATTTTCGGGCGGGATGCCAAGCTGCAAATTGACGGGCTGGGCGGTAGCTACGGGGTCGAGCGGCTGACCTATTACAAGATGCTGCCCGAAATGGGGCCGCCCGAAACTTCGGCCTGGGAATATCCGGGCGAAGATAAAAGCTGGTCGCTAGAATTCAAGGACTTTATCGAATGTATCCGGCAAGGCCGCGAACCCGCCGGTAACTTGCATGACGCGCTGGCGGCGCTTGAAATTATTGGGCAACTTTATGGGGGGGACAAATCTAAAATCGAAAATCGAAAATCTGAGATCGGAAGCCGGAAAGCGGAAATCGAAGATTGAACGGCGGAAGACCGAGAGCGGAAATCGAAGATTGAACGGCGGCGGGGATTTCAGATTTCAGATTTTAGATTTTAGATTTGCAAGGAGTTCGATTTGATTATTACCCGTAGTCCGTTGCGGATTTCGCTGGGCGGAGGGGGGACGGATTTGCCGTCCTACTATCGCAAACATAGCGGCTTCCTGATTGCAGCGGCAATTACCAAATACGTCTATATCACGGTTCACGAAACTTTTGTGGACGACCTGATTATCAAATACTCCAAGTTGGAGCGAGTGGCGCGGGCCGAGGATTTGCAGCATCCAATTTTCCGCGAGGCCCTCAAGTTGCTGGATATTCAGGAGACCAACCTGGAAATTACCAGTATGGCGGATATTCCGGCGGGGACGGGGCTGGGCAGTTCCGGCAGCTTTACGACGGCCCTGCTCAAGGCCTTGCACACTTATCGCAAAAATTTGGTGCATCCCCGCGAGCTGGCCGAGCAAGCCTGTACCATCGAGATTGACCGGCTGGGCGAGGCGGTGGGCAAGCAAGACCAGTATATTGCTTCTTTCGGCGGGCTGACCTGCTTCCAGTTTTTGCCCAACGACCAGGTGGAGGTGTGGCCCTTGAAGCTGGATACCGAAACCCGCTATAATCTGGAAGATAATTTGCTGTTATTTTTTACCGGCTACTCCCGCTCGGCTTCCTCCATCCTCAAAGACCAGGATGACAAGAGCAAAGAGCGCGACCAGACCATGATAGATAATTTGCACTTTACCAAAGATTTGGGCTGGCAGAGCAAAGAGGCCCTCGAAAAGGGCGACCTGACCCGCTTTGCCGAACTGATGCACGTGCATTGGGAACACAAGCGCCAACGCAGTGCCGGGATGAGCAATAACGATATTAATCAATGGTACGAGCTGGCCCGCCAGAATGGGGCGCTGGGTGGTAAGCTAATCGGGGCGGGCGGCGGCGGCTTTCTGATGTTCTATACCGAGGACAAAGCCCGCTTGCGCCACGCCATGAACCAGGCCGGCCTCAAGGAAGTCCGCTTTCAGTTCGATTGGGATGGCACTAAGACGATTGTTTCTTGAGGGAAATCGGAAATCGAAAATCTGAAATCGAAGATTAAAAGACGGAAGGCGGAAGGCGGAGAACGGAATGGATTTACCTCCAACGAGGGCGAGACTTTAGATTTTAGACCTTAGATTTTAGATTTCCCCATGATTGAAAATGTAGCAATTCTAGCGGGGGGTCTGGCGACCCGCTTGCGCCCGATAACCGAAAAAATCCCAAAGGCCCTGGTGGTAGTAAGCGGGCGGCCTTTTATTGCCTGGCAGCTGGAATTACTGGCCCGCCAGGGGGTGCGGCGAGTAGTGCTGTGTCTGGGCTATTTGGGGGAACAGGTCGAGGCCCTGGTCGGTGACGGGCGGCAGTTTGGGCTGGAAGTGGCTTACAGCTATGATGGGCCGCAGCTTTTGGGGACGGGCGGGGCGCTGGTTCGGGCTGCGCCCTGGCTGGACGACCAGTTTTGGGTCTTGTACGGCGATTCGTATCTGAACTTTGATTATCGGGCGGTGGCCGCCGAGTTTGAGGCCCAGCGCGAAGGCCACCCCGATTTGCTGGGGCTGATGACGGTCTTTCGCAATCAGGAGCGCTGGGATAGCAGCAACGTCTGGTTTGAAGCCAAAACTGGTCATCTTTTGGAGTACAATAAGTTTCAAAAGCGGCCCGAAATGGAGTATATTGATTATGGCGCGGCTATTCTGCAAAAAGCGGCCCTGACTTATTTGCCCCAAAATCAGCCATCCGACCTGGCAACCCTGTATAATAGCCTGGTAGCCCAGACCCGGATGGTCGGCTACGAGGTGCAGCAACGCTTTTACGAGGTAGGCTCACATAGCGGATTAGCGGAGATGGAACAGTTTTTGAGTAATCTGAAATCTAAAATCTGAAATCTAAGATCGAAAAGCGGTAATACCCTTAGTTCTGTATTTCTTAACTTTAGATTTCAGATTTTCAGCCGTCTGGAATTCCAAATTTTCAGCCGTCTGAAATTTTAATTTCCCGATCTTAGATTTTCGATTTTCGATTTTAGTTTCCCGACCTTAGATTTTAGATTTCAGATTTTCCGAGGAGCAACAATGACTTTTACGCAGCAATTTCTGGCAGAAGCTATCCAGATTATCGAGCGGCTGGATGTCGCGGCGATAGATAAGGTCGTCGAGGGTCTGGCCCAGACCCGCGAGCAGGGCGGGCGACTATTTATTTTGGGGGTCGGGGGCAGCGCGGCGAATGCTTCGCACGCGGTCAACGATTTTCGCAAAATCGTCGGGCTGGAAGCCTATGCCCCCACCGATAATGTATCAGAGCTGACCGCCCGTATTAATGACGAGGGCTGGGCCGGGGTGTTCGAGGGCTGGCTCAAGGTCAGCCGATTGCGCCCGAACGATGCTATTTTGGTATTTTCAGTTGGCGGCGGCAACCTGGAAAAGAACGTCAGCCCCAATCTGGTGGTAGCTCTGCAATATGCCAAAGAGGTCGGGGCGAAAGTTCTGGGAGTGGTGGGCCGGGACGGAGGCTACACCGCCCAGGTCGCCGATGCCTGCGTCATTATCCCGACGGTCAACCCCGAAAATGTCACGCCCCATAGCGAGGCGTTTCAGGCGGTGGTCTGGCATCTGCTGGTAACGCACCCCAAGCTCAAGGCGGCAGCGACCAAATGGGAGTCGGTGCGCTGAAACCGGGGCGCGGACGGGCGGTTTTTCTGGACCGGGACGGGGTAATCAATCAGGCGGTGGTCAAAGCGGGCAAGCCCTACCCTCCGACCTCGCTGGACGAACTGGTGATAACGCCGGGGGCGGCGGAGGATTTGGCCCGGCTGGTGGCTCTCGACTTTCGGTTGCTGGTCGTCACCAATCAGCCGGATGTGGCGCGAGGTAGCCAGAGCCGGGCCGTGGTCGAGGCGATTAACGCCCGGCTACGGGAGGCTCTGCCGCTTGACCAGATTTACACCTGCTTCCATGATGACCGCGACGAGTGCGAATGCCGCAAGCCCCGCCCCGGTCTTATCTACCAAGCGGCCCAGGAATGGCAAATTGACCCGGCCCAAAGCTTTTTGGTGGGAGACCGCTGGAAGGATATTGCGGCAGGACAAGCGGCGGGCTGTACCACTTTGCTTATAGAAATGGGTTACGCCGAGTCCCAACCCGCGACCCAGGCCGTTACCCCCGATTATCGGGTCAACAGCCTGGGCGAGGCGGTAGCAATAATTGTGGAGCTGGAGGTCAATCTGAAATCTGAAATCTGAAATCGAGGGTCAAGAGATTTACCCCCACAGGGGGTGAGGCCGCGATTTACGAGTAGAGAACTCAGCCCGCAGTCTTCCGCTCGATATTTTTTGACCTTAGATTTCAGATTTCAGATTTTAGATTTCAACATTTTTGACCTTAGATTTTAGATTTTAGATTTTCAACGAGGTAACGAAACCAATGCAAATTTTTGTGGATAGCGCCAACCTGAAGGAGATTGAGGAGAGCCTCAAACGGGGCTTTGCCAGTGGCATCACCACCAACCCTTCTATTCTTTCCAAAGAGCAAAAAACTGATTTCAAACAACACATGCAGGCGATTATCAATCTGCTGCGGGATTACAAGCTGGATATTCCCTTTAGTGTCGAGGTGTTTACGACGGACCCGCAGGAGATGATTCGGCAGGCCGAGGACTTTGTAAACAGTTTTGGGGATTACCAGAACCTGAATATTAAAGTCCCGATTGGCTGGAACGAGCTGGAAGTTATCGCCAGTCTGCGCAAGCGGGGAATTAAGGTCAATTGCACCTGCTGTATGTCCTATAATCAGGCGATGATGGCCGCCAACGCCGGAGCGAACTTCGTCAGCCTGTTTTGGGGGCGCATCCGGGATGTGGGCTATGATGCCGGGATTGTCGTGCGCGAGGTGCATGAGACTTTGCGAAGGTGGAACAGCCCCAGCCAGATTATCGTCGGCAGTATTCGGCACATTATGGACATCAACCAGGCGATGCAAGCCGGGGCGGACATCGTGACCATCCCGCCTCAATTCTTGCCCAAGCTCTGCGCCCACCCCAAGACCGA
The DNA here is from genome assembly GCA_038245615.1 of Chloroflexia bacterium. Taxonomy (GTDB): domain Bacteria; phylum Chloroflexota; class Chloroflexia; order Chloroheliales; family Chloroheliaceae; genus 54-19. The sequence continues at coordinate 10,959 of JBBRSG010000039.1, forward strand.
TGAGGCCGTCAACCAGTTTATTACCGACTTTCAGGACTGGATCAAGCAGTAATCTCAAATCATTTAGAAAGCTTTTATAGCTGGCGAAGGGGTTCGTATAAAACGCATCCTTTCACCAGCTATTTTTATATTAGGATGGTACATAATGCTCCTAACTTGGCGGGTTTCCATAATCATAATTCGGGGCAAGGAAATCTCAATATTTTAAGCATAACAATCAAATATTTGTTAAAATAAAGCTAAGATGAGAGAAAGAAGAAAAAGGGGCGCAAGAAAATTAGAAAGAAAGAAAGTTAAAATGGATATGTTTGAAGAGCAAAATACCCCCAATGCGGCGGATGAAGGGCCGAGTAATAATCGCCAGATTGGTCAACCGCTTAAACGTCTAACTACCGGGATTACAGGCCTGGACTCTATCTTGCAGGGAGGGTTAGTGCGGACCGGGATTTACATCATTATGGGCGCTCCCGGCGCGGGCAAAACGGTGATGGCGAATCAAATCTGTTTTAACCATCTGGCGGGCGGTGGGCGGGCGCTCTATGTAACTTTGCTGGCGGAAACTCACAGCCGAATGTTGCGCAACTTGCAACTGCTCCAGTTTTTCGACCCGACCCCGGTGGGCGAGGCGATTACTTATCTCAGCGGCTACGGGGTACTAACCAAGGATGGGCTGCGGGGGCTGACTGAACTAATTCGCAAGGAAATTCGCCAGCGCCAGACCAGCTTATTGGTTTTGGATGGCCTGATGACCGCTCAGGCGGTTTCCGATTCGGAATTGGATTTCAAAAGTTTTATTGACCAGTTGCACGGTTACACCGAAGTCAATGGCTGTACCACCCTTTTGCTTAGTCATCGCGCCAGCCAGGGCGATACGGTCTACCGGCCCGAATATACGATGGTAGATGGCATTATTGAGCTATACGACCTGCTACAGGCAGAACGCTCGGTGCGAGAGTTATATGTTTCCAAGCTGCGGGGGAGCGATTATTTGCGGGGACGGCATCCGTTTACGATTAGCGACCAGGGGATTGTAGTCTATCCCCGCACCGAAGCGCTCTTAGCCCAGCCTTCCGAAGCTTATGTCGAAACGAATGAACGGCGGGCCTTTGGCATCGAGCGGCTAGACCAGATGCTGGCTGGGAGCCTGGATAATCCCGACCAACCTCCGCCCGCGCTCGGATTGCTGGCTAACAGCGTAACAATGATGCTGGGGGTGCCAGGCACCGGCAAAACTATCCTCGGCTTATCGTTTTTGGCGGCGGGGGCGGCCCAGGAACAAAAAGGACTGTTTTTTAGTTTTCACGAAACTCCGGCCCAAATCCTGACATTCACCAGGGGGCTCGGTCTGAACGGATTTGAGAAGTGGGTGGAAAACGGTCAGATTCAAATAAACTGGCAGCCCCCGCTGGGGGATATTTTGGATATTTTAGCAGAACGGCTGCTGATTATCGTGCGCGGGCAAGGGATTAAGCGGCTGGTAATTGACAGTTTTCAGGGGTTTAACCAGTCGGTTCACCCGGAGCGTTTAACCCGCTTTTTTACGGCGCTCAACAACGAGTTACGGGCGCTAGGGGTGACTACCCTGCTGATAGTCGAGGCGCGGGAAATCATCAGCTCTAATATCCAGTTGCCAAGCAACCCAGTTTCGAGTGTTTTTGATAATATTATTTTCCTGCGCCACGTCGAGCTACATTCGCGCCTCTATAAGATGATTTCGATTATTAAAGAACGGGGCAGTGCTTTTGACGCAACCATCCGTCAAGTGATTATCGAGCCGAGTGGGGTCAGGGTCGGCAATAGCCTGGGAGCGGTAGAAAACGCACTGACCGGAGTGGCCCATGAAACTGAGCGGAGAGCTGAGGTTGACCAACCGGGGATAAACGATGAGCTACCCAAGACTGACCTCAGTTTTGAGCAGTAGACTATAGGGGTAGTCAAGTTATGAAGCCAAGCATGGTGCTGGTAGTAGAAGACGAACCTTCGATTAGTGAAATGATCCAAACCCTGCTGGAAGAAGAGGGTTACAAAGTAATTACAGCGAGCAACGGTCAGGAAGGACTAGAACGGCTGGCGGGACTTCTTGCGGCTCAAAATAGCGCTGGAACGGCAGAGGTGGATAATAGTCCCGTTCTGTCGAACCTGGTGGTACTGACCGATTTAATGATGCCAATCCTAGATGGGCGGCGTTTGTTAATGGAAATGCGAGCTAACCCGGCTTATGCCGAGGTGCCGGTGATTATTATGAGTGCGGCTGGGAGGGTGACTCCCACCCCTGAAATGGGCCAGACAATCTTCATAGAAAAGCCTTTTGAAATTGATGTGCTACTGGACACTGTCGCCCAATTCATTCCTGGGAAAACAGAGTAAAAGTGCAACGCTGCAATATGGTCAAAGCGCGCAGTATTTATAAAATAATCTGTAACAATTCAGCCCGGTAAGAACGTTTGCCCCAATCTGGTAGGGGCGGCCCTGCGTGGCCGCCCTTGAACGCTGAGTAGTCGCTGGGGGTTTGTATAGTTACAATAATCTTTTGATTTTGTTAATTGCCCACTTAATTTGCTTTTTTTCTGGTTCAAGCAGCCGCTGATTTAAGTCGGTGGCCCATTTTTCTAGCTTCTGATACTCGCTTTTGAGACGCTGGTTTTCGGTTTGAACCTCTTTGAGGATTTGGAGAGTAGCGCTGTTTTCAATTACCTGGCGGGCGGGCAACCTCATAATCTGTTTGTAAAAGTTTAAGCTGTCCTGGGCGACCTGCTGCCATGAGAACCGCCTGGCCTGGGCCTGAATATGCTCGGTTTGCCTTTTAGCCTGCTCCGGGTCATTGAGTAACCGCCAGACCAGGGCCGCATCTGCCGCCATGTCGCTCAAGCTCAGATATAATAGCTCAGTTCCTAAAAGTTCTGACATCGCCGAATTGCAGGCCGATAAGGTCGGTTTGCCGACTAGGGCGGCCTCAAAAGGTACAATTCCAAACCCTTCGATCAGCGAGGGATAAAGCACCAGAGCAGTCTGAGCTAACAACCATTGTTTTTCCTCTTCCTGAACCAGACCAACGTTATGAATTCGCGCCCGAATCTCAGGATGGTGTAGATTGACCAAAGCTTCTTCATGCCAGGAAGTGCCTAGACCTACATTAGGGCCAGCCAACACCAGATGGCCCGGCCAGTTGTATTGTTCGACCAGAATAGTCAATAATTTAAAAGCATAAGCCCGATTTTTATGCTGGTAGTTATTGCCTAGCAGAAAAATAAAAGGCTGATTAATAAACTTTTCGACATCGGGCGGGGGGGTTGATTTTAAGGCGACGAAAGGACTTTCGAGGCCGATATAAGTTACCGCCTGTCTGGTCGAAGGCAAAGCCAGGCCCCGATGGGCCGCAGCCTGGGCCGCATCCTGGCTCATATAGGCCACCCCATCTATGCTGTTTAAGACCCGATGAGTTATATTTTGAAACTCAAGCCACTGCTCGAAAGTCCGAAAGTAAGAAGGATTAGAATAATAAATAAAATCCATCTGAGTAATGATACACCGGCGGGCAATTCGCTTGAGAAAATCCAGGGTACTATCGCCGTAAACTTGAAAGGGCCGGTGAATAATATCAAAAGCGGGGAGGGTTCGGTGTTGAAGTTCCGATATAGTAACTACCTCGTCTACCAAGCTTTCCAGGCCATACAGCCGGAAGCGAGGCAGACCATCCGTTACTACCAAACTTAGTTTGAAGCTGGCCCGGTCAGGTAACTGGGCTAGAGCTTTGGTCAGGCCAGCTACCACAAACTGAGTGCCAGTCGGGTTCATATCGAGACAGGTGCCGTCAATTGCCAGGTGGTAGCCTCCCAGAGCTACCACGGCCTGGTTTAGAGCGCGGTCTAGCCCATTCCCATTCTTGCTACCGGCCTCCTTAAACCAGCCAGGATACCAAGGATAACGCTGACGGATGATTTTCTCCGGGCCCAGCCTTTGGGATAAAAAGCTCTGGTTTTGGCTAGAATTATAAAACCGTTGATAGTAAACGAAAAGATCATCGGCGGCCACATGCGAAAATCCTCGGATTATACCGCGTTGCGCAAAATCTATTTCTATCCCGGCCTCTTCCGGTAAATACTCATCAAACGGGCCAATCATTTCGAGGGCTACGCGGCGATAATAGGCACAGTATTTGTTAATTACTGCAATAAGCGGGCGTAAGCGCAGAGACTGGGCTTGAACCGCCCGGTCTATTTGGTCAGGACTCATTCCTCGAATAATCGCCGTCTGAGTTGGGTTGTGCCTGTTTATAGAAAGCAAACTCTCATCATTGGTCAAAGGGCTGGCAGTGGCAATATTATCATCTACCAGGACGGCAGCCTGCAAGCGAGGCAACCAATCAGGCGGTAGAAGTACCTGGCTATCCAATATTACCAGGTCGCGGGGGGCGGCCCACTGCCCTACTAGGTTCAAACAGGCCGCTCTATTCAGAGGTTCAGCCCAGCTCAACCCTAAAAATCTGGCTTCAGCCAGCTCGTACAGAATTAAATTTTGTATCCGGTCATCGGTTGGGCCATTAGCAATCACCAAAACCGGGGTCAAAGTCGCGGTGTTGGTCATCAAGCTATCCAGCCCGGCCAGGACTTGGGAATAATCGTCCTGGGCCAGCATCAGCACTAGCGGTTGGTCAGCCGGATAACTTTGCAACCAGGCCTTTACCCGAGGTCCAACGGTTTGCGGTAAGGTCGCCGAGTTAGTAGTTATAGCAACTTCCGGCCAGACCGGTTCAGCCGATTTAAAGCTGTTAGCCGTCGGTTTAATCAGCTCTAAGGCGGCTATTTTTTGGTCAAAAATGGCTAAATCGGTCTGGCTGAGTGGAAAATAACTATTAGTGGCCCAACTGCTACCGGGCCGGGGGTTTTTGACCAGCACCATATACAGCGAGGTAAAGGTTGAACCAAAAGCCGTCAAATTAATATGAGGTACGGTATTGAGGTCATCGGTAAGCATATCAATCAAATAGCTTTGGGATTCATTACTGATGGACCAATCAATCTCTTCGATTAACTCCAAACCACTCTCAGCGATTAAAGTAGTTACCTGCTCCGGGGTAAAAAACCCCACCGTATTGTCACCATTGATAACACAATCTACCGCTATACAAACCAGACCACCGGGTTTAATTACCCGGTGCATTTCCTGTAAGGCTTTAATCGCCGGTTTAAGCCCCCCAAAATGCTCAATTGAAGAAAGACTGTAAGCAAAATCAAAAGTGTGGTCGGCAAATTTCAAATCCAGGGCATTCATCCACAAAGGTTTAAGGCGCTCGGTTTGATAAGGATAAGGCGCGAATTTAGCCGGGTCGGTCAGAAATTCGGCGGTAGCTTCGCCTCCCCCAACACTGGCAAAATCTCCCTCCCCATAAATATCGGTTGCAACTATCCGTCCAACATGATGTGTGGCATAATATAGCAATGTTTCATGACCAGCAGCAATAGATAGCCCTACACTCCCTTGATTCCACAAACCGTACTTACGCAAAGCTGCGATAGTCATAACAAATTCCCAGGCTTTACGATGTACCAAAACCTGGTGGTCAGCCGGTTTTAGCACGTCCAAAATAGTTTGGCCTGGCCAGGCTTGCCGCCAGTCTTGAATATCACAAAGTTTGCAAAGTGGGAAATTAAAGCGGGTAGAAAGAGGCCGATATTTCGGCAAGTGTAATTTACCAATCAATAGTTTAGGCGTTCCATAATAAACTAAGTATACCCAGGATGACCCCGCAAGCTAACTAAAGCCTAAGGGTAATCCGCCAAATGCCCGTATTTGATTAATAAACCTCTAAGCCGGTTTCTGATAAGGCTAGTTCCCTCTTCCGCTCAGTATTTTCACAAAAGCTCTAGCCGCCGGGTGTCGTAGAGCAGGGTGCCGGTGCGCCCGTGTTCACCGAAGGTGCTTTTGCGGATGGCGTAGTTTACCGCCGTTTTGTCGGTGCTGATCGCAATCGAGAGCAATTGGTTGGAACACCGCTCGATGTCGCCGCTGCCGAGGCCGTCGTCGAGGTCGGGCGGTTCGGGCTGGTTGCTCAGGATGGGAGTGCGCCCGACCTGACTGGTCATCAGGGCCGCGATATTCAGCTCGTTGGCGGCATCCGAAAAGCTCCGCACGTTATGGGCCAGGGCCTCATGCTCGGATAGCCGTCCGCCGTCGGGTCGGCCCAGCCGTTGCAGATAGTCCAGCACCACCAAATCATAGCCCTGGCCTTTAGCGGCAATCAGGGCAAAGTGACGGGCCTTTAACTCCGCCACCAGCTTTTCAGATGTCCAGTTGGGCGAATGGACAAAATCCACCCGCCCCGACCATTTGCCCACCTCGTCCGAGGCCTGCAAGAGGGCCGAGCGGGCACTATCCCCCAGTCGCCCCAACAGCTGCGACATCAGCGAAACCCCGGTCAGGCGGGTATAGCGGCGGGCCAGCATCTGGGACTGGTTCAACTCGACATGGAAATACAGCACGTTCAGCCCGGCGCGGGCGTTGGCATCGGCGATTTGGAGGGCCATCAGGGTCTTGCCACCCCCGGTGCGCCCCAAAATCGTGGTCAGGGTCGAGGGCAACAGGGCCAGATGAGGCGGCTCGGCCCAGTCCCGCCCATCAAAAGCGTCGAGGCCAAAGCGCAACATCGGGCGCTTATTCCAGACATCCTGGGAAGTGGGTTCGTCTGGTTCGAGCCGCAAGGGGTAATCGAGGGTCTTTTCGTGGGCCAGAAAGTAGGTCGGGTCAAGCTGTCCTAGCCCTGCCGCAAGATTTTGCAGCCGGGTGGAATGGCCCGCCAGCACCGCGCCCGGTTCGCTCGCGCCTTCCCCGCCATAGGCCTGCCGCACGGTCTGGCTGCATTCGGCGATAATCTGGCGGGCCAACCAATGCTTGACCACAATTTCGGTATAGTGGCGCAAATGGGCCGGGGAGGGGGTCTGCTGCATCAGCTTGAGCAAATACGAAGGCCGCACCTGCCCTTCGCCTTCGCCTAGCACTCCCATCGCCTTGAGTTCGGTTCGCAAGGTCACGAGGTCGGCGGGGGTCAGGTCGGCGTAGAGATGGAGCATCGCCCGGTAAATCGCGGCCCGCTCTGCCCCAAAGAAATGCTCCGGCTGGAGGTTCGCGGCCAGCCGAGCGATTGCCCCCGGCTCTAGCAGCAGGCTACCGATAACCGCTTCTTCGGCTTCGGGGGCGTGGGGGATGCGCTCCGAGGGCGGGGTTTGGGTCGGCATCGCCACCAAACGCGGTTTTTCTGACGCAGGCGGGCGGGGACTGGCGTTAGATTGCAGCATAGCTACCTCCGGTTGGGACAGGCCGGACTGAGGACTGAGGACTGAGGACTGAGGTTGGGAAGGCGGAAGACGGAAGGCGGAAGACGGAAGAAGGTGTTTCCCGGTCAGATGTTTCCTGCTCAATTAGGCGGAAGCGGTCAAGGCGCAGGCGGGCTATCTGGCGCTCGCGGTCGGTGCGGGCTTCTTGTAAATTGCGTTCTTCCAGGGCGATAAGCCGAGGCAACAGGGCCAGATTGACCGAGGCCGCCGTCGGCAGCGGAACGGTGCTGTCCGGCAGATAATCGGCGCTATTCCTGACGCTACCGGGCGAAGTTGCTGCCCCGATGGGGGATATGTATCCTGCATTCGGCGGCGACCAACCGGATTTGATAAGGTGAATTAACAACCCTTCCCGGCTCTTTACCCCGGCCTGGGCCGCGATATAGGCCAGAATTTGAGCCGGATAAGCTGGCCCATGCCCGTTAGCGGTAGCAGTCGCGGCCAGAGCATGGGCCAGCCCTTTGCCTATCCCAACCTTTACCAGCTCCACCGCGATTGCGCTTTCTTGAGGCGGCACGGTTCTATCTTTCCGATTAAGGGTATCTTCGGTATATTCCCCCTTTGGTTTATTTTCAAATAACCCACCCCCACTTTCCCACTTTTCAGCTAAGGCCGGGGTTTGGGTGTTTTGATTAATTCTTTCTGGTAAGGGATTCTCTTTTGTATCTGGCAAAATGCGGGTATCAGCCCGTAATTTTGCGGGAATGGTAGGGCGTAATTCTGGCGGAGGAATGAGGACTGAGGACTGAGGAGGATTTTCTTGGCCCTGGTGGATAGCCGCTGATGCCGATGGCTGGTTTGTAACCGGCTGATAGACGGTGGTGGCGAAACGCCCGGATGGGTCAATCTGGCGAAAGCGGCGTAGGAGGCCGCGCTTTTCCAGGCCGTCCAGGGCGCGGTCTAGCGAGCGGTCACTGACCCCCGCTCCTCGGTCTACGATTGTGCCGTCGGCCTTCGTGATACCAGTCAGGAATTGCGAGCGGCTAATCGCATCGGCGGTCTTGCGCTGGCCCTGGCGATCCAGGTAGCCGAGAGTGTGGTCGAGAATATAGAGCATGACCTTTAGCTCGGCCCCGGACAGGTCTTGCATCTGGTGGCGGATAAAATCGCGGGGCAGCATGGTGAAATAAAAGCCCGCCGTCGGCCCACCGTCATTCGATTCATGGTAGGTTTCGGCTGATTTGGCAGTATTCCCGGTATCAACTCTTGAAATTCCAGGCATATTTAAATCTCCTTACCTGTTGACATCCTCAACAAGTTTTGTTACAATCACCTTAGCTGTTACAGCTACTCACTTAATTTTGAGTAAACAAAATCCATAGCTCTATCAACTAGGGCTTGGTTGCGAGGAAATTCCTGTCAGGTTCGTGGCCTTCGGGGGAATTTCTTCAGACTATAGAATTTTTCCTAACACCCGGTTTTACAGAACCGGGTATTTTATTACCTAAAACTTCTCTAAATTCTAAAGGGCCTTAAACCTCCTCTAAAAGGGTTTGGCTGGTCGGATGTTCCGCTCCGACCCCGGTGGTTTTCTCGGCTACCCAAAATGGTACTGTTGATAGCTTCCGCGTGACCCTGGTAAAAGGTTTCCCTCATTAGGGCGGCAGTCCGGCCCAGAAAATCGCGCCGTCTGCCGGGGTGATGGTATGTTCTAAATTTTAGCACAAGCTTGGTTATCATGCGAGTCATTATCCCTTTTTTGGGGTCAATTAATAAACCGGCGGTGGCCCGGATTTGCTTTTATTGGTGGTTAAGTGCGGAATAAAGAACTACCAACCTCAAACCCTGGTCACGGGCGAGGGCGAAAATTATCCCAGCCTTGCTTATCTTGCTGGGCTGGCAAAGAGGTTTTTCCCATTTCCTATGCTCCGGTTTGACCGGGAAGCCGGGGGCGTACCACTTCCGCCTGCCTTATCTTTTCTACCCTATTCTCTACCCTATTTTTTACTTTACCGCGTGTACTTTAGCCCGTTTGTAGCATCTTTAGAATACTATATTAGCACAAATGTGTCAATAGCTTTTCAACAAAAGGCTACTATATTGTTTACCTCTGGGCCATAGCCGTCTCCTATTGAGGTGAGCGAAAAGAACTAAAGGGGTAGGTAAGGGACAAACCCCTGCGCGAGTTAGTATAGGGGTGTTCCCTGTAAAATCCTTCTTTAGTTTTTGCTGCTCAGGTCAGTAGTTGGGTTTAGTAGAAAGGCCCCGGCAGGTGATGTTCTTGAAAAGTGGGTCAGACCGGATGGGATTGCTATTCTTTTCGAGCGAAGGTTGGTCAGCCATAAATTTAGGTCGGCGAGCGATGCTTTCTTAATTTTTCTTCCAGATAAGCCCGGTAAGCATCTCCGGCAATGTCCAGCAAAAGGTCTTCCCGGTCAGGCAAAGGAGTTTGCCAGAGCCAGTCCGGTTTGAGCCAAAAACCGGGTAGCGCCTGGGAATAGTAGCGACCCGCCCCATCGAGCGGTTGAGCCTGATACTGGCCTTGAGCGTCCCGGCGGTAGAACTCGGCCTGTTGCTGGTCGGGGTCAATAATCCAGTATTCCGTCAGCCCGCCCGCGGCGTACTCCAAAAACTTGTCGTGGCGGTCACGCCATTCGCTTTCGGGTGAGGTAACTTCCACCGCCAACTCCGCCGGGCCACGCAACAGGCCGCTTTCCAATCGGGTCAAGCTGGCCTTTGCCACCAACATCACGTCCGGCTCCCGGCCCGACCCCTTCTTGCCGGGTAGCTTCATCTGGAAGGGACTTTGTAGCACCGTCCCCAAATCGAACACCCTGGCAAAGGTGGTAAAGATCTCATAAAGAAACCCGGCGATTTGCTGATGTCGCCAACTGGCGGGGCTACTCATTACAATTCTCCCGTCTACCCATTCCGCCAAAGTATCTTCGTCGGCCCAATCCAGAAAATCAGCATAGCTAACATACCCTTCGGCGGGCAAGGGTTTATCCGGCAGATGATAGGGATAAGCCACCAGGGGCGGCGGGATTCTCTCTAGCTGGCGCATTTTGTCCCTTACAATTTATCCAAGCGTTCAAGGGCTACCCTGCGTAGTCGCCCTCCGAAGGTTAAGTAATCACCCTGGGTCTAAACAGTTACCCCAAATATACGTGGACATTATTTGGCGGCGGGGGTGGGTTCGGCGCTGGGCGATTGAACCAATGGGCTAAAGCTTACCCGGTCTACCCGCATCCCGTCCATCTGCTCCACCTCTAATTTATAATTGCCGACTGTCAGGCTATCGCCCAGCTTGGGAATCCGGCCCAAATTGCCCTGGATATAGCCACCCAGAGTATCATATTCGCCCAGCTCTTCCTCATGAATCGGCAAATTAAAGCGTTCCAGAGCATCTTGCAATAAAATGAGACCACTAACCAGGGTCGTACCGTCCGGCCTGGCTTCGACCTCAAACTGTACTCCGCCTTCTTTGGTGTCGAACTCATCCCGGACTTCACCGACGATTTCTTCCAGTATATCCTCAAAAGTGACGATACCCGCTGTCCCACCGTATTCATCAATAATAACCGCCATATGTGCCTGGCGAGAGCGCATCTGAGCCAGCAGGTCAGCGACATGCACCGTATCCGGCACACTTAGTACGGGGCGCATAATCTGGGTCAAATTAAAGGTCTGCTGGCTTTGGTCGAAAGGCAAGCCGTTCCGCAATAGCTGGAATAAGTCTTTGACATGTATCACCCCAATAATCGTATCGAGGGAGTGGCGATAGACCGGGAAGCGGGTAAAACTTTCGTCCGCCGCCATATTAATCAGGTCTGTCAGGCTGGCCTTTTCTGGCACACCCATAACCTCGGTACGAGGAGTCATAACCTGACGGGCGGTTTTATCGCCAAAATCAAAGACCCGGCGCAGCAATACTTCTTCGTCTCTATCCAGAAACCCGGCTTGGCGGGTTTCCGTCACCAACATTTCCAGTTCTTCGACTGAATGTACCTTGCTATGCTCATCCGTACTATCCAGCCCAAAAATTTTAACGACCAGCCCACCGGCGCTATTCAAGATCCAGATAAAAGGCCGGAATACCAGCCGAAAGACTTCGAGGGGCGGGGTTACAAACATGGCCGTCCCTTCGGCCCGTTGCAAAGCAACTGTCTTGGGCGCAAGCTCACCGAGAACGATGTGAAGCGAAGTGATTATAACGAAAGCTATGATAATAGCGATAGTGTGCGAAACCGTAGCGGCTTCCGCCCCCGGCAAGAAAAAGTCCATCGGGCCTTCAATCAGATGAGCCAGGGCCGGTTCGCCGACCCAACCTAGCGCCAAACTCGCCAGGGTAATCCCCAGTTGAGTGGCGGCAATATATTTGTCCAGATGGGTGAGGGCTTTTTGAACGGCTTTGGCCGAACCTTTGCCCTCGGCGACCAACTGCTCAATGCGGGTCTTACGAACACTCACCAGCGCAAACTCAGCCGCCACAAAAAAACCGTTAAGGGCCACCAACGCCAATACCGCGCCGAGGCCCAAGATACTACCTATATCCAACGATGAAAATCCTCCTAAACTTGCCCAACCAATAAAATTAAAACGGGCTTATATACCGACACAAATCTGGTATAGATTATTATATACCTAAAATAAACCGGCGCAAGGCGTGACCAAGCCAGTCTTAATAATAAATACGTGTAAAATGGAGAAGAAGTTGCAACCTAAATTTCGGGTAGCGGCCACCCAAACAGGCTCTGGAAAGCGGTAGCAATCACCCGCGCCCTCACAAAAGTCCAGCTCTTGTCATATTCAACCTTCAAGTCGCCCAGCTTGCCGCCCGACGCGACCTGGGTTTTAGTATCAGCCCATTCCGCTTGGAGTGCATCCAGTAATACCGTCGGTTTGACCAGCCGAATATTCAAGGGCGGCTCTTCCTGTCCCGCCAGTTCGTCGGAGTTAAGGGCGCGGGCCGTGAAAATATGGAGGGTGCGGCTGCTCGTTCCCCGGTCTTCGCCTGCGGCATCCTCCTCCCCGGTCGCCATAAAAGCACAATGCACCATCAAAAGATAGCGGCCTAAAACGGCTTCCAAATCATATTTTTGATGGATTTTCTGGAGCAGGGCTTCTTCAAAATCTTCCAGGTCTAAAATATCGGCGGGCAGGCGAAATTCGGGTAGCCGATAATTGTGGCTCTGGCTATATTCGACTTCGGTCAATAGCCGACCTCCCGCAAATAGCAATACAATAAAATTCCACCCCTGCTCTGAGTTTTGCTCGGCGGCCCGTAACATTTCAAGCTGGTGAGGCGACACCACTACCGGCAGCAAGATGCTTCGCGCCACGCCATAACGCTCTTCTATTTCATGGGGTAAAGGCTTCATTCAGTCTCCATCGTTCTTTGTACTTTAATTTAGTAACCGTTCCGCTCTGTCATTCTGAGCGAAGCGAAGAATCTAGATTCTTCGCTTCGCTCAGAATGACAAATTCAAGGTTGGCGGAACTGTTACATAATTTGAACCTTAATTTGATATAAAGATTATTTTACCTTAAATTCAGTCTGTCCAACAAGATAATTACCGTTGTATATCGGGCTTTTGGATTGCACCTTTATCCACTTGTAATTATTGTCGTAAGGCGGTATAACAGAAGCAAAGATTTCGGGCTGAAACCTTTTGAGCGACGAGCGCGTATTAACTACCAGCAAGCCAAGTTATACAGCGAAAGGGTGAGTAAAGATGGGTATTCTTGACCGAATCAGTACAATTGTAAAGTCCAACGTCAATTCGATGTTGGACAAATCCTCGAACCCGGAGGCTGACCTGAATTATTTCCTGGTCGAAATGCAGGACGGTATTAAGCAGGTCGAAACCGAGATTATCAATGCGATGGCCCGCCAGAAAATGCTGGAAATGAATGCTAACGACCAACGCCGCAAAGCCCAGGAATGGGACAGCAAAGCGCAGCAGGCCGTGAAATTAGGCCGGGATGACCTGGCAACTGAAGCCCTGCGCCAAAAATTGGCGGCAGACCAGGATGCCGAAAATCTGGACACCCAGTTGCACGACCAGAAAGTTTCAACTGACCAGTTACGGGCCAACCTGGAAGAGCTGAAAAAGAAGCAAGCCGAAGTTCAGCAGAACAAGGGTAATTTGATTGCCCGCTATAATATGCTCAAGGCCGGGGAAAAGGTGATGGGGGTCAAAGACCCGCTCACCGGGATGCCAACCAGCGATTATACCCGGATGCAGCAGAAAGTTATGGCGAGCGAGGTCTTGGCCGAGATGGGTCAGAGTGAAATCAAGGGGATGCAAGCCGAAGCCGAGTTAAACAAGATGCAGACCGAAGCGACCCTTGAGGATGAACTAGCGGCCCTCAAATCGCGCATGGGGGGTAAACCCGCCGCTGATAAGCCTAAAACTGAGGCCGATAAACCCTACGACGAAAAGTAAGTCGCGGTTCTCATCTTATGTCTGAAAAACGCCCGACCAAACCGACGGAACTTGGTCGCCGCTCCCTCTTGAATTTGGGGAGTGGCGACCCGCGTGGTTTGGCGCGGGCGTTTCAAGCTTTGGTCGGCCCGCCCCGCTCTACTCCTCCTGCCCTAGACCCTCGGCGCGGCCCGGTTTTGGAAACCCTCCAACGGCTGGGTTTTGTCCGGCACGACCAAAACGAAAGTATCCAGCTTTCGCACCCACTCACAGATGACCGCACCATAATTTTTATTCTGCCGGAAGCAAAGTCTCCGCCTCCCACCGACCTGACCACCCTGACCGACCTAGCCGAAGAACTTGCCCTGGAATTTGCCGTCAAGCATTTCCCAGAGATGGATTTTTATCTGCCCTATATCAGCTTGCGGGCCAACCGCACCAAACGACTAACCGCCCAATCGGGGCTACCACGCCGCCTCGCCCCCGAACCGGAATACGATGAGGACGGCTTTCTGACGGGGGAAATCTAAAGTCTGAAATCTAAAATCTGAAATCACAACTCAGCTATCAATCCTGTTTTGGATGACCTTAGATTTTCGATCTTAGATTTTAGATCAAAAATTATGAACAAACCTTTGCTGGTACTAATCGGGCCGACGGCGGTGGGCAAAAGCGCCCTGGCTCTGGATTTGGCGGAAAGGTTGGACGGCGAGATTGTCAGCGCCGACAGCCGGACGGTCTATATTGGGATGGATATTGGCACGGCGAAACCGTCGGGGCAAGACCGGGCGCGGGTTCGCCATCATCTGATAGATGTCGTGCGGCCTGACCAGGAATTTACCTTGCCTCACTTTTTGGAGCAGGCCAACGCCGCGATTAACGATATTCAGGCGCGAGGCAAATTGCCGATGCTGGTCGGCGGCACAATGCTTTACGTCAATGCGTTAGTAGAAGGCTGGCAAGTTCCAGCAGTTGCGCCCCGCCCCGGTCTGCGCGAGCAACTGGAACAACGTGCCGCCGAGCTTGGCCCGGAAGCACTTTATCAGGAATTACAAAGTCTCGACCCGGCGGCGGCGGAACGGATCAACCCGCTCAATATCCGGCGCATCGTGCGGGCGCTGGAAGTCTTGCACACCACCGAGGGGCTTTTTTCCGACGCGCAAGGCAAAATTCCGCCCCCCTATCCGGTTCTCAAACTAGGCCTGAGCCTGGAACGCGACGAGCTTTATCGGCGGGCCGATGGTCGGGTGCAAGAAATGTTCCGGCGTGGATTGGTCGAGGAGGTTCAGGGTTTGCTGGCGGCGGGTTATAGCCCGGTGTTACCGGCTATGAGTACTGTGGGCTATCAGCAGGTAATAAGCTATCTAAATGGGGATATGTCGCTAAAGCAAGCTCAAGCCAAAATGAACTTTTCTACCCACCGCTACATTCGCCACCAATATAGCTGGTTTCGCCGCGACCCGGCGATTATCTGGCTGGACGCGGCGGATAGCGAACTGCTCGAAAAATCGAGTATAATAGCCAGAGATTTTTGGATAGGAGACCAGAAACTTTAATTTAAAAAGTATTCAAAAATAAAAAAGAGGATTAAAAGATGGATGGTCAAGAGCTGTACCGCTGGTTCGAGCAAGAGCTAAAACAGGCCTTGCCGGAGGCCGCAACCAAACTCGACTTTAGCTTTGAGCCGACTGTAACCGAAGGGATTTATTTGGCGAAAATCACCGATAAAGCCGCCCCTACTCGCCCCCTGATTAAAACCGATGTCCGACCGGAAGGAGTGCGGCTGCACTTTCCCCTCTCCTGGAGCGATGAATTGAGCGATTGGCTGGGCGCACCACCCGCCGAGGCCTACCGCCTCAAGTCCAATTGGGTCAATCAGCCCAGCATCGGGGTCGCCGCCGACGATTTCGACCCCTATTTCAAGGACCTCTCCGCCAAAGTTATTCAGATGCTCAAAAGAGTGGTCAGTGGTCAGTAGTAAGTAGTCAGAGAAATAGCGGACTGATGGCTGAGTTTCTTAATCTGAGTCCCGCCCCATTTGGGGATAAATCGTAAATTACTGACCACTGACCACTGACCGCTGACCACTCTCCCGTTGCCCCACCGTATAGCGGGCCAGGGCTGCCGGGTCAATCGCAAAACCTAAACCGGGTTGCTGGTTGGGGACGAGAATGCGACCTTCGATGGCCTGGATGACGGGTTGGACAATATCTTCGGCGTAATATTTATCGCTGCCCGACACATCGCCCGGTATCGAGAAATTGGGAAGGCTATTCAGGGCGATATTGTGCGCCCGACCTATGCCATATTCGTGCATCCCGCCACACCAGACCGGCATATTATGGGCCTGACAGACATCGTGAATCTTCTTCGCTTCCAAAAGCCCACCGACCCGCCCGGCCTTGATATTTATTACTCTACAACTGCCCAATTCGATGGCGCGGCGGGCATCCTCCGCCGAATGAATACTTTCGTCCAAGCAAATCGGGGTATCCAGCGCCTTTTGCAAACGGGCGTGGTCAATAATATCATCGTGCGAAAGCGGTTGCTCAATCATCATCAATCCAAAGCGATCAAATTGCTTGAGGTGGTCGAGGTCTTTTAGCGTATAGGCCGAATTCGCGTCCACCATCAATGGTACATCCGGGTAACGGCGGCGGACCACTTCAATTACTTCAATATCGCGGCCCGGCTTGACCTTGAGCTTTATCCGGCGATAACCTTCGTTCAAAAAACCCTCGATTTTACCCAGCAATACATTAATATCCGGCTCGATACCCAGGCTAACTCCACTTTCGATATGAGTTTGAGTGCCGCCCAGCAGCCGCGCCAATGGCAGACCCTGGCTTTGGGCCAGCAAATCCCAGGCCGCCATTTCCAGTCCGGCCTTCGCAAAATTGTTGCCGCGCACCCAGCCATAAAACTCAACAAATTCTTCGATATTGTCAAAAGCCCGATTCAGCACCGCTGGTACTAAATAATCGCGCTGGATATGTAGACAGGTTTCGATGGTTTCGGGACAGTAATCTGGTTTGGTCGGACAAGCTGACTCGCCATAGCCAACCAAGCCGCTTGCGTCCCTGACCCGCACGATAACATGATTCAGCTCGGATTTGCGCCCGAAACTGGTTTCAAAGGCATTTTTCAAAGGTATCCGCACATGGAGCAATTCCACTGCCGTAATTTTTAGCATTTTGTTCCTCGGAAATGTATTTTTACAGGGATAGACAGGATTAGCAGGATATAAGTAGTCAGTAGGTTAGCTTTGAGTTCCCTAATCGTAAATCGCGGCCTCGCCCCCGTTGGGGGTAAATCATAAATCCGTTTATTCCCGAACTCTATCCTCGACTGCCAGCCAGTCGCCACTCTCAATCCGGCGAGATTGGTCTATTCCGGCTTCTACTTCCGGCCCGCCGTGATAAACCCAGGCCATCACCCGCTGCAAGTTCCCGGCTTCGTCGGTATATTCCACCTCGCGCACCTGCCGCAAATACCAGCCGCTATGAGTTTCGGAGTCATAATCTTCCAGGTAGTCCAGATTTTGCAATACTTCGACATATTTTTCCGCTTTGACAAACGCCAAATCGCCGATTACCCGGCTATCGTCGTCGGCATCGAACACAAACGGATAGGTTTGTGCATAGAGCCGATGCTTCAGCAACACCGCCGGAAGCTGACGAGTGGTGCAACCCTTCAGATAGTGTTCCCAGTTACCTTCCCCGGTGCGGAGCGTACCATAGACAAAAAAGGGCAGCTTTTCGGAATTCGCGGGATGAGATATTTCATTAGGCTTGCTAATATCGTCCATCCTCGTTTCGTCATTCGTGGTCATCGTTCACAATATCCTTTTGCAATAAATAAAAAGCTCGCGGGCCATATTCACCAACTATCGTAAAAAAATCCGCCGCATAGTAGCCTGCCGCTAGATAATGGCTAAAAAGAGCGCGGGTCTGTTCGCGCCACTCTACTCCGGCCTGAAAGCTATATTTTTGAACTTGAAGATTATGATAAGGGATTTCCAGTTTCAATTGCGGCTCATCCCGGCCCAACTCAGTTGAGGTGACGACGGGTATCCCATCGCCCCGCCAGGCGATGCCGACCAGGGCGGGAGCGGCTTCGTAATCTGACCGGGCTGGTAAAGGCTTTTGACCGCGCTCGGCCTGGGCCAACCGCTCGGCGACCCGCGAGCTATCCAATTCCCAATCTACAATCAGCCGATCAGTATCCAGTTGCCCGAAAAGCTCGCCTTTACCCGTCCCGTACATATTAGGAAGATAGCGGCGAGCGACTCCTCCCAGCTTTACTAAATTGAAATAGGCATTGCGGGCCTCTAGCGGGTCGTAGGCCCACCGCATCAGCCGATAACCCTGGCCCAACACCTCGCGCCGTTGGGCGGTCTTGAGCGCGAACCCGACCCCTCGACTCTGCCACTCGGTGAGGGCCGCGGCAATCTGGGAGTAGTGAAAATACCGCCCGCTCATTTCATCGCGCCCGGTAAAGCCGAGCGCAAACCCAACTTGACTTTCGGCCCTTGTAGCTGCATCAGCGGCAAAAGCGCCCAGCACGAGACCGCCATATTCCTGCAAAGCCACCATAAGCGGCAAGTGCATCACGGTATCTTCCGGGCCAAAACCCCAGACCTGGCGGTGAATACGCTGGCAAGTCTGGTACTCTTCGATTGTCTGCACCCGCCGGATAATAATTTCGGGCTGGGCCATTGGTGCTATCCCCTTTTGTAGCAGTGGTCAGTCAAATAGTTTTGAGTTTTGAGTTTTGAGTTAAAATGCCAACCACTCTCTGAAAGATTTGCTTGAGTCGATATAGGCTATTTTAGCACAAATGGGGGTCGGGGGTCGAGGTTGGGGAATTCTAACAGGGATATACAGGATGAACAGGATATAAAAGGATTTACGATTAGGGAACTCAGTCCTCAGTCCTCAGTTCTGCCTTCCCCGACCCCACTTTCGCAGCTTTGATTGAGGCGGCTTCGTACCAGACCTTTAAATGATGGACATCGGCGGCAGTGGCTTTTGCCAGGTCGCGCTGACGCAGACCCTTCAAAATTATATCGTGTTCATCCATTACCATTTCCAGATTCTGAAAATTCGGGGTGGCGTTGGGGTCATAGAGCAACCAGGTCGCAATTTCCAGCTCGTTCAGCAAACTATGATAAGCTCTTTTCAGGCGAGGACTGCGGCTAATTTCGACCACATAAGTATAAAAATTAAAATCGGCATCCCGCACTCCAATCATTTGAAGCTGCTCGGCGCTTTCGCGCATCTGCCGATTAAAGCCTTCCAGCACATTCAAGTGTTGCTCGTTGAGATGAGGCAAAGCCAATTTAAGGGCCTGAGTATCCAGGCAGACGCGCATCTCGTACATATCCAGAATATCGTCTATCGTAATCTGGCGTACCGACGCGCCCTGACGAGGATTATGCTCAACCAGACCTTCCTGCACCAGAGCATTGATAGCCTCGCGCACCGGAGCGCGGCTCATGCCGACCTGAGTAGCAATGTTATTTTCTATAATCCGTTCGCCCGGCTTTATTTTTCCGCTAATGATTTCATTTCGGATATATTCTAAAGCTCTGGTAGTATTATTTATTTTATTAGTTGGCATAGCACCTCCGAAAAATTATGGATTGCCGACAATTTTAAGATTTTGTTGAATGTTTGTCAAGTACTAAAAGTGAGGCAAACCTCTTGCATTTTCATAACAAAAATGTTATAGTCTATTTGTAAGCTGCTTACTGAGCAACAAGCGTCTCAGTAGAAATCTGCTGAAAGATTGCAAATCTCAACCAAACTTTGGGTAGTTTAATAATGCTGACTGTATGGCAAATGGCTGCTTTATTGCATTGTCGACAATTTGCCATCGGACGGGAAAGGAGGCACTGTTTTTTACAGATATAAAATCAGACAGCCGGGCTACCTTTGCGCCAAAAAGTAGCTCCAAAGCATAATTTATGCTAGAATAATGGCGAAACCGGGTCGGACAATACAGTAAGTCGGCCCTTTTTTTATTTCGATTATCTCTATTTTAGGCGGGCTTAATTCTAAAAAGGTATAACGATAGTGCAAGAGCCTTACCCCGATTTACGGACTTTTCTGGCGCAATGGCGCGAAAGCCATCCTGACTTCTTTCTGGACATCGCGTCGCCGATAGAGTGCCGTTTCGAGCTGACTGCGCTGCAACACAAGCTCTGGGAAGTCGGGCGGCATCCCCTGATTATTGCGCATCAGCCCCGCCGCATAGACGGCGAAATCAGCCGTTTTAAGGTGATTACCAATCTGGCAGCCAGCCGCGACCTGTGCGCCGCCGCTCTGGGCCTGGGCGAACCACGCCGGGCGGCAGTCGAATATGCCCGGCTTGCCGCCCGACCAATCCCGCCGGTGATAGTCAGCCCCCAGGAAGCCGCCGTCAAAGAGGTTATACTGAAGGGCGACGAGATTAATCTGCTGGAATTCCCGGTAATCTGGCAGCACGAGCGCGATGCCGGGCCATACTTCACTGCCGCCCACGTTTCGACCTACGACCCTGACACCGGCGAAGATAATACCGCGATTCAACGCTGCTGGGTCAAAGCCCCCCACCAGACCGGAATTTTCCCCTATCCCGGTTCGCACAACTACCGCAATATGCAGAAGTTCTGGCAGCGCGGCGAAAAAGCCCCGGTTGCCATCTGGATTGGACATCATCCGGCGGTAGTGCTGGGGTCGCAGGCCAAGTTAGGCTACCCCGAAAGCCACTGGCCTTCGGTTGGTTCGTTTCTGGGACAACCCTTGCGTTTGGTCGCCTCGGAGAATTTTGGGGAAAAGCTGCTCGTCCCCGCCGAGGCCGAAATCGTGATTGAAGGCTATGTCGGGGCGGAAACTTTTCCCGAAGGGCCATTCGGAGAATTTACCGGCTTTACTGGCGATATTAAGAATGCCCCTCTGCTGGAAGTAGTGACTGTGACCCACCGCCACGATGCGATTTACCACGATTACGCCAGTGGCTTGCCCGATATGCTGGTAGCCGATAATATGGCCCTGGAAGCCAAAATATACCAGATAGTCAAACAGATTGCCCCGGATGTCCAGAATGTCCATGTCCCGATTTCGGGTCGTCGGATGCACGCCTATATCCAGCTTGCCCCCGGAACGCGCTATGGAGTTGCCCGCGATGTGATAATGGCGGCCCTTTCCTTTCGGCGGGTCAAACATGTCTTTGTGGTAGATGCCGATATAGATATTTTCGATGAGCCGCAGGTTTGGTGGGCCATCGCCACCCGCTCGCAATGGCCGCGTGACTTGATTTTAGTGGAAAACATCAGTGGCAGCGCCCTTGACCCATCCTTGCCCGAAACCGCCAAAGGCATGAGCGGCAAGGGCGGGATAGACGCAACCCTCAAGCCGGACGCAAGCGGCACGGTCAGCCGAGTTCCTGGCGACGTTTATGCCCGTTTAAAGCTGGAAGATTTTGCCGATTATGACCAGATTATGAAATTTCCGACGGCATTATAACTATTCTTACACGCCCGGAAAAGTTATATCTTTAAAAGCCAGGCGAGCAAATTTGTCCAGATGGGAAGCTTTGAATAAAATGATTTTATCTAAACCAAACCTGGAAACTAAACTATTGTAATAACCAAAATATCGGAGCGCGGCGGTTGTGCAAGAAGTAGAAATTATCCTCGGATTGCTGCTGGTGATGGCCCTATTATTGGGCCTCGCCAACAAATTGCAAATTCCCTATCCCATTTTGTTGGTGCTGGGCGGACTGGGCTTCGGCTTTATTCCCGGTCTGCCTCGCATCGAACTCAAGCCGGAGCTGGTCTTTTTGCTATTTTTGCCGCCGCTATTGCAATCGGCGGCGTTCTTCACCCCGATTCGGGATTTCAAGGCCAATCTGCGGGCGATTAGCCTGCTGGCGGTGGGGCTGGTACTATTTACTACCGCCATTATCGCCGTCATAGCCCACAACCTGATTGACGGCATGAGCTGGGCCACCGCCTTTGTGCTGGGCGCGATTATCTCGCCGCCGGATGCGATTGCCGCGACCAGTATCGCCCAAAAACTGCGCCTGCCGCGCCGGATTGTAACGGTGCTAGAAGGCGAAAGCCTGGTAAACGACGCAACCTCGCTGATTGCCTACCGGGTCGCCGTCGTCGCCGTCGTAACCGGGGCATTCTCGATGCAGGATGCCGGGCTACAGTTTATTTTGTCTAGTCTGGGTGGAAGCGTCATCGGCATTGCGATGGGCTGGCTCTCCTCGCGCCTCCTAAAAGTGCTGAACGATACCTCGATTATCTTGATTCTCACTTTTTTGCTTGGCTTTGGGGCTTATCTCCTCGCCGAACAATTTCACGTATCAGGGGTGCTGGCGGTCGTGGCTTTGGGCATCTATTCCAGCCGTCAATGGGGAACCGACGATGTCTCGCCCGAAACTCGCCTCCAGGTCGAGATAGTCTGGCGAAGTGTAGTTTCGATTTTGAACGGGCTGGTTTTCATCTTGATTGGGCTGCAACTGCCACGCCTGCTAGATGCCTTAGCCAACGAGTCAATCGGGACAATCCTTTTTTATGCTGTGATAATCAACCTGACTTTAATCGTCACCCGCTTTGTCTGGGTCTTTCCCGCCACCTATCTACCCCGTTTCCTCAGCCGCAAGGTTAGAGAACGGGAAGGTTCTCCCCCCTGGCAATGGATCGTAATCGTAGCCTGGACCGGAATGCGGGGGGTGGTTTCGCTGGCAGCGGCCCTTTCGCTACCCCTGACGGTAGAAGGCGGTGGGCCTTTTCCGCAACGTGACATGATAATTTTCCTGACCTTCACCGTTATTCTGGTAACGCTGGTCTTACAGGGTTTGAGCCTGCCTTTTCTCATTCAATGGCTCAAGGTCAAGGATGATGGGGGCGAAGAACGGGAGGAGGCCAAAGCCCGTTTGGTAGCCGCCAAAGCCGGTCTTAAAAGACTGGACGAATTGGCGGCGGAGAATTGGGTCGCCCGCGAAGTGGTGGAAGATGTAAGCCAGCATTACGAGTTGCGGGTGCGCCGCTACCGGTCGCGCTATGCCCCTTCGGAAGAAAATGAAGTCGAAGAGCGCGAAAACGAGAACCGGGCGATAGCTTTTGAACGGTTGCAAACTGAATTATTACAGGCCGAATTCGCGGCGGTTTACGAGTTACGCAATGCCGGGGTAATTAACGACGAAATAATGCGCCGGGTGCAGCGCGACCTCGACCTTGAGCGAATCCGGCTCAATAACTCCCAAAATGGCAATCACGCTTCGGATTGATTTTTTAGGCTACCTCGGTCATACACGAAGTATCGGTTTCGACCAGGCTGGCATAATCGGCCTGTTGCTCGTGTTCCTTGAGATATTCCCGAACCATCAGGGCGGCGGTTGCGCCCTCACCAACCGCGCTGGCGACCTGTTTGGTGCTGCCGGCCCGCGCATCTCCGGCGGCAAAAACCCCTGACAGGCTCGTTTCCAGAGTGCGACTGGTGGGCAAGAAACCGCGTTCATCCAGCTTGAGGCCGTCGGAATGGCGCAAAAACTCGGTGTTGGGGTTCAGGCCGATAAAGACAAAGACCGCTCCCGGCTTTTCCTCGCTGGTTTCGCCGGTCTTGTTATCCAAGAGGGTAACGCTTTCCAGCCGGGTCTGGCCCTTGAAAGCTTTCACCTCGGTATGATAGCGCACTTCCATATTGGGCAGCGAATTGACCTTATCCAGAATCACTTTGCTGGCGGAAAGTTTGTCGCCCCGCACCAGCAGGGTCACTTTAGAGCCGAACTTGGTCAGGAAAATACCCTCTTCGGCGGCGCTATTGCCTCCTCCAATCACAAAAATCTCTTTGCCCTTGTAAAATGGCCCATCGCAGGTCGCGCAAAAATGCACTCCCGCGCCGATAAAGTCTTCTTCGCCTTCGACTTCCAGCCGCTTGTAGCTTGAACCGGGAGTGAGTAATAGCGCGGTTGCCCCATAAATATCGCCAGTGGCGGTCTTGACGTAACGATGGTCGCTATGCCCGGCGTGGGGGGAATTACTCTCCGGCAACATTGCATCGCTGCCGACCTCAATTACCTCCTGGGCTGACAGAATCTCGACCCCAAAGCGGCGGGCCTGTTCGGTCAGTTCCTCGGCAAAGGCCGCCCCGGTAATCCCCTTTGCAAAGCCGGGATAATTATCCAGCCGCTCGGTGACACCGGCTTGCCCGCCCAACCCGCTCCGTTCAATCACCAGGGTTTCAATCCCTTCGCGGGCGGCATAAATCGCGGCAGTCAGCCCCGCCGGGCCGCTACCGACTACAATCAAATCGTAGAAACGGTTTTTGGCGAGAGTTTGCAGCCCCAAAGTCTTTGCCAGTTGTGCATTGGTCGGCTCGACCAGAATCTGTCCATCCGGGAAAATGATGGTCGGGATAATTTGTTTGCCATCGTTATAGCCCTGGACAATTTGTTGAGCTTCGGGATGTTGCTCGATGTCTATCCAGGAATAGGGAATGCGCTGTTCGTTCAAGAACTTCTTGGCGCGTTTGCAATCGGGACACCATAGCGCCCCATACAGTAAAATTTGGTCGTTTTTGGTTTCTTCAGCCATTTTAATTGTTCCTGCTCCTTTTCTGGTGCTTTCAAATTTCACTTTAACCCTATTTATAGAATAGAACTATTTTACTACACAATTCTTAATTCGGTTACAGCTTTCTTACGGGCTACCTTTTTACCAGACTAAACAAGCCTGGCTAATCCGGGTTCAGTCGGGCAATTTGCCAGAATCGGTCAATTTAGTTAGAATAAGCTAACTTACAATTTAACCAATCGGGTAATATCAGTTCGACTTGAGCGGCCCAGAAAGCAGGCGAGGGATGGAGTTTTCCAACCAGGCTTCTAACCCGAAGCCTAGCCGAAAACCAAAACAAAGCAAGTTGCCAAACCAAAAATCGGCGAATGGTTCAAATGTTGCAGATGAAACCGAAGCAGTTTTAGCCAACCCCGATAATTCGGCGGAAATCCCGGCCCAGGCTCTGGCCCGGATTGAACCGGCAACGATTGAGACACCGGAGGCTGCTCCGGCTTTCGCGCCGCCCAGCTTTAGCGCCGATGCCGGGGGCAACGAACCGCCCCAACCCTACACCCCGCCGCCCCCGATAGCGCCAGTGGAGGATGTGCCGCTCTACCTGCGCGACCCTGGTCCACCGCCCCGTTTGCCTCGCAAGATGGATTTTACCAGCAATGGTCAAACTTCCTATCGTTTGCGCGAGGTGCGGCACGGCTATATCAACCGTCGCCCCTTGCTGTGGGCCTGCGCGATTATCGGGCTGGTGGTTTTGTATCTGCTGATAGTCGCCAAAGTCCAAAACCGACCTGCCGAGAGCCAGAACAGCCTTGAGCCGACTCCGATTGTCACCCGCGCCTTACGCCCGACCACCGACCCCCGCCTGATTAGTAATCCGCTACCCAGCGACGAGCAATTCGGAATGGTATTTGGGCAAGATGGCTTAATCCTGGAAGAGCCGCGAGTCGGGGCGACGACAGTCGAGGTGCTTCGACCAGGCAGCGTGGTCGCCTTTATGCGTAAGAGCGAGAGCGGGTTAGGCTGGTATCAGCTAAAAAACGGCACGGGCTGGATTAGTCTGCTTTCGGTCAAGACCTTCCCCACCGAAGATGCCGCTTTACGCGCCAAACGCGATTATGAGGCTAAGATTACCCCGAAATAACCGAAATAATCGACCCCAAAAGTAACGATTCAGCCCGGCGTGGCTACCCGCCGAGAGCTGAGTATCACCTTGTAGCTAAATGGATTTCAGATTTTAGACTTTAGATTAGGTAACGTGAAATGTGGAAATTGTCGGATAAAATTATGGGGATAACGATTGCTTTAATCAATGCTATCCCCTACGAACTCATCGCTATGCCGTTTATCTTGCTGTGGCAGAAAGCCCGCCAATTGCGTAATCGGCTATAACCCTGCGAAAACTTGAATGATTAGCTCAGAATACCCACCGCTTTATTATCCAGCCAGTCGCCGACGGTACTTTTCATCTGGCCCAGATTATCCAGCCGGGTAGATAGCGGCGGTAGCGAATTGAGGAACAACGAACCATAGCTTTTGCTGACCAGACGGCTATCCAGCATCACCACCGCGCTCCGCTCCGGTTGCCCCGCCAGCATCCGCTCGAAGGTCTGGCGAAAGCGCAAAATAGTTCGCGGCAGGCTATACTGCTCAAAAGGTTGGTCAAAGAGCCGTCCTTCCAGCCGAGCCGCAAAAAGCGGGTCGCTGGGCGGGTCAAACGGCAGCTTGGTAATCACCAGCAGATTAAACAGACCCTCAAGGGCGGCCTCCTCGTCGCCTTCTGCTCCCGGCCCGGCGTTTTCCAGGTCGGCAGTCTCCCAATAATTCAAGGTAGTCAGCATCACCGATTTAGGCGTACCCCGAAAGCGGGCCATCATACTTCGGCGGCTACCGTCCAGCCCCTGCGCCAGCACCAAAATATTATTGCCTTCTAAAGACCGCTGTATCGCCTTATAGGTCAGTCGCAAGGCGCTGGTCGAGGAAAATATGACGACAGTCCGGCCTTTGGAAAGCCGGGCCAAATCCATGATACTCTGGTCAACCCCTTTTTGATAGCCGGATTGGTTCGGTTCGGGCATATCAGTCGGCAAATAGAGCAAAGCCGGGGCATAGTTGCGGTCAGGTTGCAGCCGCACCTCTTTGGGTTGTGCGTGTTCCAGCCCTAGCCGATCTTTGATAAAACCAAAATCGTTCTCGGTGGTCAGGGTCGAGCTTATCAGGGCCACGTTGCGTTTGCCGCTGAACAAATGCTGTTCCAGCCAGGGCGCAACTTCCAGCGGCCCACTGTAAATACTGATGCCGGAGCGGTCATTGCCCGGACTAACTTCGCCTTCCGGGGCAAGGGCCTGGGCCGCACTACTGGCAGAGTGCAAGCGGGTCGAGGCCATCCAAAAGACCTGACCTTCCTCGCCAGTTTCAAAGGCCGCCGCCAGCTTGTTCAGATAATAATTACATTGATGGACATAAAAATTAGCTTCGGCGTACAATTCTGCCGCTTTCGCCAGCCCCGCCCGCAAGCCATCAATTTCGTCGCGCAATTCCAGCAGCCGATAATATAATTCCTCCCACTCGCGGTGGAAATTTTGCCAGACCCCCACCGACTCGGCCCACAACAAGCCGTGTCGGAATTTCTGGTCGAGCCGCACCCGCCCATCGGCCTGCCCATGTTCCTGGTTTAGCTGCCCCAGAATCGCTCCCAAATCCCGCAACAGTGTTCCAGCGGCCTCGCGGCTCAAAAAGACCTGTTGGGCGGCTTCCTCGGCAACCCGCTCGATGACGGTTTTAGCTTCCGGGCTGGTAGTCGGGTTATAATGGCGGGCCAGACTATGCAAAAAGCCGTTCCGCTCTTTGCCAGCATCGGGCTTCCATGTCACCGGGCGACTTAACCAGTCGAGGAAATTGAACAGGCTGTACGGGCTGATAACCGTCCCAAACTGGCGACTGGCCTCGTCTTCCAGGTGATGAGCATCGTCTATCACTAGATAGCTCGACTTGGGCAAAGTCCCGGCCTGTCCCACCAAATCGGCTAAAACCAAAGCCTGGTCGGTGATAACCACGTGCGAGGTTCGCGCCCGCTCTTGCGCCCGCCGGAAAAAACAGCGCGGTAAGCCGGGCTGGTCGCAAAATTCGGTCTGGCACAGACCCTTCTGGCTATTAATCCGCGACCACAGCCGCTCGCTGTTGCCGATGCGGATTTCGCTGCCATCGCCCTCGGTGGTGGTCGGCAACCAGACCAACACTTTTATCAAAAGCTTTAGCTCGTCGTCGGTCAAGGACTCCATTTTGCGGAAGTTTTCCCAGCGCCGCAGACATAAATAACTGCCCTGGTTCTTGACGGCAGTGGCCATGAACGGTTTCGGGGCATCCTGACGGCGTTTTTTGGCAGATGCAGCGGCCTGGGGCGTTTCCAGCCGAGTCAGCTTTTCCTGCAATTCGGGGACAAGCTGCTTTATCAGCTTCTCGCGCTGATTTTCGCTATTGGTCGCCAGAATTACGCTTTGCCCTTCGCGCCGGGCGGTCTCGACTGCCGCCACCAGCATCCCCCAGGTGCGCTCGTACTGGCTGCCCGGTAAACCGCCCGGTACTTCCAAAAGCAAGGGCTGTTTCTGGGTGAAAGCCTCGTGAATCGGGAAAACTACCCGGTTGGCTAATTGGGCCAAATGCGCCGCCCCCACCGGATTAGGGGTCAATTCCTCGATTTTGTCTTCCTCAGATAGAAACAAAAAGCTCAGTTCGCCCTCGCCAGAGGTCGCGGCGGTTTGTTTTTGCTCGGCTAATTTGGCCTTGAGCAGCGCCCCCAGATTGCTGAGTGCGCCTTCCGGCTCTTCTTCCTCTTTCTGGTTTTCGATGGCATCTTGAAACACCCGATGCAGCGCCCAATCCCCGATTAACTGGTCGGCGATGCGGTTCACTTCCGCCAGAACTTCGGCGGGCAGCTGCTCGATTCGGCCCGCCAGGGCCGCGAAAACCTCCATGGTCATGCGGGCATCAGCCAGAGCGCGATGGGCCTCGCCCTCAGTTGCGCCCACGCTGTCCGCCACCGCTTTGAGGCTGTAGTTACCTTGTTGAGGCATTACCAGGGTCGCCAGTTCGTAGGTATCAATCGCCGGATTTAGCACCTCGAATTGCTGGCGGCGCAAAAACCCGATGTCGCTTTCCACCGAATGACCGACAATCGGATAATTCCCTAGAAAATGACGTAACCGCTCTCGAATCTGGTTAAAGCTGGGAGCATTCTCGACATCGGCCTGCCGAATTCCGGTCAGATTAGTAATTTTATAGGGGATTGGGTTTTGAGGGCGCACCATCGTTTGCCATTCGTCCAGTACCCGAAAAGTGCCACCTTTGTCCAAACGGAAACGCAAGACCGCAACCTCAATAATATCCCCGGTATCGGCATCTATTCCGGTACTTTCGATGTCAATTGCAATATAAATCCGGCCCTTAGCCGAGGCTTTGGCTACCACCGTGCCTGGCGCAGTCATTTGCCGATTACTCTCACCCCTCATGAGAAAAGTCCTTCTAGCCCTTAGAGGGTTTTTCGTCCATCCTACTCATTAGGGCGCACGGCGGTGCGCCCTTACAAAAATTCGGTAGTACGGGCGCACTTGCGGTGGGCCTTACAATCGTACCCTACTACTGTAACCTACCACTCGTTACGCGAGGTTATTTCTCAAGTCCAAGATAAATTAAAACTTCCGGCAGACTATGTATCCTGATAGCCGCCTGCGATGGGGTCAGATTTAGCTTTACCTCATCGTAAAGCGGTTGCTCGTTGGGCCGCACCAGCCACAACGCTTCCATTCCTGCGCTCCACGCTCCGCCGACATCCGCGCTCAAGCTGTCCCCAATGTGTACTGCCTCAGTCGGATTGAGGGCCATACTGGACAGCGCATACTGAAATATTTTCGGGTTCGGTTTGGGATAGCCAACCCGCGCCGAAGTGAAAATCTGCTCGAAATATCCCGCCAGCCCCAGCGCCTGACAAAGTTCGGGCAAATGCCAGCCCCAATTGCTGATTATCGCCAGCCGATACCCGGCAGCCTTGAGCCTTTCGAGGGTCGGCAAAGCATCTGGAAACAAACTATAGGTGTCCGGGTCTTCAAAAGCCTGAATCAGCGCCCAAAAAATATCTTCCCGCACATTAGGATGAATATTCAGGCTGTGCATGACCCGTTCTTCAATTTCGCGCTGCCAGGTTCGGCTATATTCGAGGTTGGCCTCAAACTCGGCAGTCAAGTCCTGGGCCGCGACTATCCCCCAGCTTTCACCAACAGCTTGCTCCACCTCACCCAACGGCAAATCGTAGCCAGCCCGTTGGAAAACCTGATGGTAAACTCCCTGCCAACCGGCTTTAAGGCCGACCAGGGTCGAACCCATGTCAAAGAAGACGGTGCTGTATTTTTGGTCGGTCCCGCCTGGGCTTGAAACCGGGTTATCCTGGGACAACTAATACTCCGCTTCTAGGTACTGCCAAGTTTTTTTGAAATTTGCCTAAAACTGATTAAAAGCAATAAGTCCACACTCTAGCTGAAAACAGATGACCAAGAAAGAGCCATGAGGCTACACCTGTGGTCTTAATGATAACTCAAATGAATCAGTGAGTCAACGTATATTTAACCCAAACCAACGGGTCTAAAGTATAAGCCTTAGCTTTTTGACTAACGCCAGGGTATGTCCTATAATCTTACTCAAAATCAACCTAGCTTTGAAACAGTCAGTAATTCACCACTGAGGAAACCGATGTTTACGGTAATCGAAGAGCCACTAAATCTACCAACCCTTCATTTTTCTTATCTGACCTCGCAGCAATCCAGTGAATTGGATAAAATACCATTTTTCAGCTATGATGTAATTGTAGCTTTGCCGGGCTTTAGCGAAGCCTTTTCGCAGCTTCCTTTCAAGTATGACTCTATCATTCATGAGCCTGAATTACAAAAATTTTATCGCACCCTGGATAGCTTCGGTAGAATTATAAAAAAGACCGGCACCCTGTATATTTACGGTCTACCCCAAATGTTGCCATATTTTTCGGTCTACCTGAACGAACGGGGCTGGCAATTTAAGTATTGGTTGGCACTTGAAACCAATCATCCGGCTCCTTCACAAGTACCGATGGTAAACTCACACGAAGGCATTTTGCTTTATGTCAGGGACAAAAATAAATTTAGCCTGAGAAAAGCTCGCTCTGAACATTTAAAGTGCGAGGTTTGTGGCGATTTCACCGCCGATTGGGGCGGCAAAAAGCATTTGAGAAATCCTTTGGGTTATGCCATTTCGGATGTATGGGACGATTTACCGACAGTAAAAAACGGGCAGCATATTTTGTCAAAAGAAGTCTGGCAGCGTTTGGTGCTACTGACTGCCAATGACCATTCCCGAATCCTTTGCGCCCCTTATGATGGAGTACAAGACCTTGACCGATCCATTTTTGAATAAGATTTATCAAGGCGATTGTCTGGAAGTGTTAGATTGGCTTTATGAAGAGTATGGGGCCTGCGTTGACCTGGTTTTTGCCGACCCTCCCTATAATCTGGACAAGTCCTATAATGGCTATGACGATGATTTGAAAACCCAGGAGTATCTAAAGTGGTGTAATCAATGGCTGGAGGGTTGCGCCCGCTTGCTCAAGCCCAATGGCAGTCTTTTTGTGTTAAACTTACCGAAGTGGACTACACACCACGCCGTTTTTCTCAATAGCCAAATGTATTTTCAGAACTGGATTGTCTGGGATGCTCTCTCTGACCCGCGAGGCCGGATAATGCCGGCCCATTACGGCCTGTTGCATTACACTAAAAGCCCAACTCTTTTTACTTTGAACCCCCAGGAAGAAATAGAACCTGCCAACCACTGTCTCCGCCCAAAATGTATCAAGAGCCGGGGAACTAACTGGAACCACGAGAATCTGACTAATATATGGCACGATGTCCATCGGATTAAACATAAAAAAGATCGGGACGCACATCCCTGCCAACTCCCTGAAAAGTTGCTAGAGCGAGTCATCAAACTAGCCTCAAATTCGGGCGATGTTGTTTTTGACCCCTTTATGGGTACCGGCACAACAGCAGTAGTTGCCAAGAAATTAGGTCGAAACTATACTGGCTCCGAATATGATGCCTCTTATATCGGAATTGCCAGTGGTCGGCTTAACACTTTTGACGTCCCGCGTCCGCCTCTAAGAAAAAAAGTAGTTATAGCCCAAGATGCAGAACAGTTGGCCTTCTCATTTTAACTTATATTTAAATGGGTTTTTCTTGCTCTAAAACTTCATCCCGTTGAACTTCTTCCCCGGCCTCAATTCGGGCTATATCCTGTTTAAGGGCTTGTCGCTCATCAGGAGTCATTTTTTCGTACCATTCTAGAATAAAAGAACGCCGTCGGTAAGCTTTTGAAGCTGCTAAACCTTCCTTGAAATGATTAATGTCGTGCCAATAGCTTTTACCTTCCCGAAAATCTTTCCAGGGTTTAGGGCGCAATTTGCCATCATAAGGGCGGTATAATACTCCTTTACTTTCTGCTCGATAGCCAACCGTTTTATAGACCGGTTCGATATAAACTGCATCAACTTGTAATGCAGTACGCCCCGACCAACTAATTACAACGCTGTATTCGGCGGTATATTTATCAAAATGTTCTTTTTCGTAGGTATCAATTCTACTAATATCGTACCAAGGATTATGTTTAGTTTCTCCAGACTTTACATCAATAGCATAGGTTTTGCCTTCAAAACTAACCTTCAAGTCAGGATAAGTGCTTTTGCTCTTTGTTTCATGAATTTGTTCTTTGGGGATAAGTAGCGGCGCAGATGCAAAGAAATTGATTAGCACTGGATTTATAACTTCTTCAAAATGTTCCCAAACTGACCTGAAACCAGCTTGGGTTTGATGCAGATTAAATTCGTCTAAAATTTTTTTTTGCAATTCGGGGATTGCGGCTTCAAATTGGCGGCAGAACTCATCCATAATTTTATTATCAATCAAGCCGACGTGGTTTATCGGTTTCTCCTAAAAGCCAAGAGCCAGAAACATTTAAGACTTTTGCAAGCAGGGCAATTTCAATATCAGTGACTGGGCGGATACCGTTTTCCAGCTTTGAAATTTGGGCTTGGTCAAGGTCTAAACCTTCCAATTGAAGTTTAGTAGCCAAATTTAGCTGGGTTAAACCGGGCTTACTAGCAAGCCGAGCCTGCCGGACACGTTTGCCGATTATATTTAAAGGTCGCATCATAAATTTGAGTTAATCTAAAAACACTTGCCGTACTTTACAACAAGAGCTTGGGTAAAAATATGTTCATTGGGAATATTTACATGGGGAAGAAACCTTTATTTAGGGGCGGTTAAGGCGGCGGTAGTATATTTGCTGTTGGGGTTGTAGAGAATCCAGCCTGCGCCGTCCTTGCCCTGCCATTCCTCGACTGAGCGGATTTCGTCGCGGACCTCTTTTTCACCATAGGGAACATTATTGCGGGTGAAATCCTGGAGTTGGGGGCGTACCTGCGACAACCGCTCCTTGAAGACGGCGCGGGCGCTCAACATGGCCTGACGTACCAACTCGTAGGGGGTCGTGGCGGGATTGGGGATGCCAAAAGCGCCCGCGCCCCACTCAATCGGGTAGAGAATCGGGGTGATGTAGTCGGCCTGGGTCGCCAGGAGCGCTACATCCATTCCAATCCCCAAGTCGCCGCCTTCGATTAAGGACGTACCAAGCACCACCACCGAGGTATATACCCCCAGCGGGCCAAGCCGGTCACGGGCCATTTTCAGAAAAGAGTTGATCGCCGCCATGCGGGTTTCGGCGTTGGGAATGCGACCTTCCGGCAGACGATATTCTATATCATCCAGCTTGCCCAGAATCGGAAAGTGTAGCCCGGCAAACTGAATCTCATCGAACCCGGCGCGGGCCGCTTCTTCCGCCAGACCCAAATAATAATCCCAGCTCTCTCGCAAATAGGGGTTAATCCAGTTATAGCCGCCCCGGTCAGCCCAGAGCTTGCCGGTACTGCGGCTTTTCAAGGCCCACTCCGGCTTGAGGTCGGTCAGCACCGGGTCTTGAAAGCAGACAATCCGGGCAATCGTGTAGAGCTTTTTATCCTGAAAAGTTTTCATCAGGCTGGCTAGATTGGGGATTTTTTTGTCGTTCCCGGCAATCGCGGCGGCAGCCGTCGGCATTCGGCTGTCAAACAACACTTTGCCCGACTCGTCCTTAATGTCTACAATCACCCCGGTAATATCGGTCTGGGACAACCCGTTCATGGCGTTAGCAAAAGTTGTCGGCCCGGCGATATCAGCTGGGGCAAGATAGACCGCTTTGACCTTGAAGGATTGGACTGGAATATCCACTTGAATAGTTTTTTCAAAAGGAACGCTATTGCGCCGAAAGCCAGGGGCTTTGACACTGAGCGTGCCAGTTTCGGGAGCATCGGCAAAGCTAAAGCTCCCATCGAGGCTGGATTCAACCGTCCGAGTGCCAAGCGTAACCAAAGCGCGTGGCACTCCCGCGCCGGTTTCGTTTTTGACCTGACCACGCAGCAAAGTTGGAACGAGTTTTAAGGAAGAGGTATAAACCCCGGATAGGGTAATTTCGGTATTGCGGTAATTATTGGCCTGGGCCAGGAGACTCAAACTTTCGGTAGCCTGTAGAAACTCAAACCGCCCGCTATTATCGGTCAGGATGCGGGCGGTTTCGGGAATCCCGGCAGTCCGGGCCAGGCGCTTGTCGTTGTTCAGGACGACATTCGCCCCAATCAGGGGTTGCCCGCTATAAGCATCGAAGACCGTCCCGGAAACGGTTTTCACCAGACCC
This sequence comes from Chloroflexia bacterium, assembly GCA_038245615.1. Lineage (GTDB taxonomy): Bacteria > Chloroflexota > Chloroflexia > Chloroheliales > Chloroheliaceae > 54-19. The sequence continues at coordinate 45,020 of JBBRSG010000039.1, forward strand.
TGTTTGCTATACCACCACCCGCCCAAACAGAGCAAGACCAGCACAATGTAAACCGCCAGCGGAGTACGTTTCGGCCTGGGAGGTCGGTAACTCAAACTTGTACGCCGGCGGGCCATGGTGCTACCTCACGCAGAGATGTAGGCCAGTTTCAGACCTTTGGTTTGGTGGCGAGTAAGACCGAACTGGTATATTCACCGGTAGCGTTCCAGAGTGTCCAACCCCATGCCCCTTGCTTCTCGGCGGCATCAATCTGCGCTCGAACTCGCTCCGGGGTATTTTTGATAATTGGTTTACCCCAGGTCTTGCTAAAATCTTCCAGCCAGGGCCGATACTTGGCAATCGGCTTGAATTTGACTTCGATTTTGTTAGCTATAATCCCGCTCTTTTCGATTATCACCCCCGGATACAAACCGGGATGACCGGGATAAGCTTTTTCGTCGAGAGTACCAGGGTCAAAGTGGCTGGGATAGACCATCGGGCAGATATAATCGCTCAACATCATCAAATCGTTATATTGCTGCCCAATATTGTTATCATCCTCGCGCCACAAGCTGACCCCAAAGACATCCAGCGACAGGAAAGCATCACTAGGACGCAAGACATTCCAGGCTTTCTTGACAACGGTATTAATGGTTTTTTCGCGCAGAGCTTGATCTTTATTCAAATCTACCCAGGATATACCGCCATTATAGCTGTACTTGATGTCTTTCAGCGCCCCATCGGTCGGGAAGCGGATGTAATCGTACTGAATTTCATTAAAACCTATCTCAGCAAGCTCTTTCGCCAGAGCTGCATTATAGTCGGCGACTTCGGGAACAAACGGGTCAGGCCAACTCAGCTTGTTGTCATCCTGCCACGAACCGCCAGTCCTGATATTTTTGATAGCCCATTCCGGTTTAGCCTTAGCCAGACCGGGGTCGCGCATTACCACATAACGGGCGACTACGTAAACATTGTGCTTTTTGGCTTCAGCCAACAGCTTTGGTATATCAATCAAAACATCGGGGTTGGCCCCTTTTTGCTTGACCAGACTCAGTTCGCGGGCCAATGGGACTTTGCTATCGTACCACAACAGCCCATCGTCATCGTTCTTCATACCCAGTACAATAGTATTCATCTCGCCCCGGTCCGCCATCTTCCAATAGGGGGCAAAAAGCTCATCGTAGTTGGCTCGAATCGCCAGGATACCGGGAACGTAAATCGCCCGTGCATAAAATGGCTCTATCTTTACGCCCTTCGCCAATTCCGAGGCCTTAAAGCTTTGCAGCCGATAGCCGGGAGCGCGGACTTTGAGCATCGTATTATCATCGCGCTTGAGGTCGCTGAAATAAAATTTGCCATCCTCGCCGCTGATTGCCATTTGTTCGGCAGTCTTGACGACAGCATTAGGAATCGGCTTGCCGGATTTAGCATCGGTGAGGCTGCCATTAAAGGCGGTTGAGCGCACCGCCAGATTTAGTTCGGGCAGCTTACCTTCGCCTAAAATTTGTTCGGTCTGTTCGTAGCCAATCAGCTCGACCCGCACTTTTGCGCCATCGGCAACTCCGGTAAAGCTAAAGCGACCCTGCTCGTCGGTGACTTCGGTTTGATTGCCAGCCCAGACCCGCTTGCCAACTATCGGTTTTTGGGTTTCGCTGTCCAGCAGCGTCCCGGTCACGAGGCGGGGCTTGAGCTGAATACTAGAGGCCGCTTCTTTGGAAAGCGGAAGGGCTATCGACTCGTAGCCGGAAGCGTTGACGGTCAATTTATCTTTATCGGCA